>JADFXS010000371.1 GCA_015233515.1 Deltaproteobacteria bacterium
TCGCGTTTCGCCTAGGATTTACGCACCCTATCCGCGATTTGATGGTGGATTTAGGTTCCGTGACTTTCATGGTTCATGCGCAAACGGTTTTAGAGCTTTCGCAAATAGTTCAATAATAATTGGACGCCGAAACCGGTGGCGCCGACCGGAATATCCGGTGTGGCCTTGTCTGTTCTGGCCGGACCGGCAATATCCAGATGAGCCCAGGGAGTCTCCTCGACAAACTGTTTCAAAAATAAGGCGGCGGTAATGGCGCTGCCGAATCGGTTTCCGATGTTTTTGCAGTCGGCCACGTCACTGTCCAATTGTTCGGAATATTCTTCGATGATGGGCATGGGCCAAACCAGTTCACCGGTGGTCTGGCTGGCTTGCTTCAGATCACGGACCAATTCTTCACTGGTGCTTAGGAGACCGGCGCATTTTTCACCCAGGGCCACAACGCAGGCGCCGGTCAGAGTGGCCACATCGATCAGGCGGCTTGGTTTGTAGGTCAAGGCCAGGCTAAGGCTGTCGGCCATGATCAAACGACCTTCGGCGTCGGTGCTGATGATTTCAATCGTCCGGCCGGACATGGACGTCAACACATCTCCAGGGCGATATGCTCCGCCGTCCGGCATGTTTTCCGCCGCCGGAATAACGGCCAGCAGGTTGACTTTGAGCTTGAGACGGGCCGTGGCCAGGATCACAGCCAGGACCGCCGCGCCCCCGGACATGTCGGTCTTCATTTTATGCATGCCTTCCCCCCCTTTCAGGGTCAGACCACCGCTGTCGAAAGTGATGGCCTTGCCGATCAGGGCGACTGGCGGACTGTTTTTCCCGGCGCCATGGTATTCAAGAATAATTATTCGACCCGGGCGGGAGCTGCCTTGGGCCACCCCGATAAATGCTCCCATCCCCCGTCGCCGGGCTTCATCCATGTCCAGGATCGTACATTTTATCTTACCGGCCTTGGCCAGTTTCGCGGCTTCATCAGCCAAGACCTCCGGATACAGGAGATTAGCCGGCCGGTTTCCCAGGGTTCGGGCCAGGTAAACGGCGTCGGCCGTGATTTCCGCGGCGTTGATAGCCGAGCGCAGGGCTTTGGTCTCGGATTTTTCATCCATGACCATATTTAAGGCGGTCAAGGGACGTTTCTTGTCTTTATCCTTGGTTTTCAATTCTCCATAAACCTGCTGGCCCAAAATGGCGCCCAGGATTATGAATTCCGCCACCTGTCCCATATCGGTCAGGCTTGCCCGGACCGGCGGCGGCAGCAAGGCTGTTTGTTCCAATTTGAGCAGTACGGCGGTTTGAGTGGCTTTGGCCGCGGCTTCCCGAAGGCGGGCCGGACGCAGGTCCTTTTCCGGGCCGAGGCCGACCAGGATAATTCTCTCCGGCCCGATCCCTTGCGGGAACAGAGTCAAGGTTTCCAGGTATTCGGCCTTGAAATCGCCGGCCTCTAAGCGAGGTTTGATTATGTCGGCTATGGCGATCAAGTCGTCCCGCTGTTCGATGGTTTTTACCTCTTCCATGGCCAGGAAGTTTATCAGGGCCTGGGTCTTGATTTTGAGAATCGGTGTTGGGTCAAGGATGATTTTCATGGGTCTCCTATCCAAGATCGCGCCGCGGCGCTGATAAGTGTTGTTTTCCAGATGTTGAATGTGTCAATTTATTGGTTCTCTTTGGGGGTTTCCTGGTTTCGAAGAGCCCGACGCAAAACCTTGCCAACGCTGGAAACCGGTAATGTTTCCCGGAATTCGATAATTCGCGGGCGTTTGTATGGGGCCAGGCATTCCTTGCAGAAGTCGATGAAATCCTGTTGAGTCGCGGTTTCCCCAGGTTTAAGCTGAATGACCGCTTTCACCGCCTCGCCGCTTTTGGGGTCCGGCACGCCGACCACGGCCACCATGGCCACTTTGGGATGAGTGAATAACATGTCTTCCACGTCTCGAGGGTAGACGTTGAAGCCGCCGACTATAATCATGTCCTTCTTACGATCGGTTATAATTGTAAAACCGTCTTCGTCAAAATGACCGATATCTCCGGTCAGGAAAAATTTCCGACCATCGATTTCTCGGAAAACTTCTGCGGTTTCCTGGGGTCTCTGCCAGTAGCCCTTCATGACTTGGGGACCGCAAAGGGCGATCTCGCCGTCTTCACCGGGAGGGAGTTCCATCATTCCGGTTTTCAGATCCACGATCTTGATGTCCGTTCCAGGCATGGGTAAGCCGATGGATCCGATCTTTCGCGTGTTCCGGTCGGTGGGGTTGGCCGTGGCGACCGGGGCTGTTTCGGAGAGGCCATAGCCTTCAAAGATTACTGCTCCGGTTTTTTCCTCGAATTGACGGCAGATTTCCGGCGGCAGAGGAGCTCCGCCGGAGAAACAACCCATGAGGGAAGTAAGGTCATATTTATTCAAAAGAGGATGGTTGATGAAAGCCACGAATAGGGTGGGGACGGCCGGCATGAGCGTGGCCTTGTATCTTTGGACTGCGTCCAGCAGCACGGTAAACGGCGGATTTCCTTCTTTCGGATTGGGGATGCAAACCAGTCGGCTGCCGTTGTAGCAAGCAGACAACATGGCCACGGTCATGCCGAAGCTATGGTACCAGGGCAGGACTCCCAAGTAACAGTGAAACCCACCCTTGCGTAATTTTTCCGGCGCGCCGCCTTTTTCATGAATCAACCGGCCCCATTCATCCATAGTCGTGACATCGTATATGAAATTGGCGTGGGTCAGCGCCGCGCCCTTGGGCAAGCTGGTGGTCCCGCCGGTGTAGATGATCAGAGCCACGTCTTCCGTGGGATTTACATCAATGTCCGGTGGCCGGGGTTGAGATCGGGTGACTATGTCATCAAATAAGAAGTGACCGGATTCATGCTTTTCGGCATGGGGAATTTTTTTTAACAGGCTGCCGAGCCAGGCTTTGATGGGAGGCAGGTAGGATTTGACATTGCATATCACGACTGTTTCCACGTCGCTATCCTGAACAGCCTTGACCGCGGAAGGATACAACTGGGGATGATCCATGCAGAACAAGGCCTTGGCCCCGGAATCCCTGAGCTGCATGTTGAGCTCTCTGGCGGTATATAAGGGGTTGCAGGTGACACAGACGGCTCCGGCCTTTAGAATCCCGAAATAGATCGCCGGGTAGTGGGGCAGGTTAGGCAGAAAGATGGCTACCCGATCGCCTTTTTGAATTTTGCGGGAGACCAGAAAACTGGCAACACGGTCCGCGGTGTCCTTGACCTGGGCAAAGGTTCTCTTGCCGCCGTTGAAGATAGTGTAAACTTGGTGAGGCCAACGTCGAGCCGCTTCGTCAAGGAGGAAAAAAATGGGTTTTTCATATCCGGTGACCTCGTGGGATACTCCCTGGGGCCATTTGCGATAATACCTCGGGTTTTTGTCCATAGGTCTTCCCTCCAACTGCATGGTCGTAATGAATATTTATGATAGCAGAGAATTCCGGTCATCCCAAGTCTTTTACCTGCCTAAATCCACCATCAAATCGCGGATAGGGCGCGTAAATCCTAGGCGAAACGCG
>JADFXS010000372.1 GCA_015233515.1 Deltaproteobacteria bacterium
CCTTGAGAAACATGGCGTCGGCTAATTTCAACTCGGCCAAAAGAGCGTATTTACTATAAGGATAACGGTCCTTCAATTTTTGAAAAGTTTCGACCGCGGTTTTATAATTTTCCGACTCCAGTTGTTCCATGCCTTCATAGGCCATGGTCTGTGGCGGGGCTTCGATTTCTTCGCCGCTGTTGCCGAGGCCGAAAAGCTCTTTTAAAGAGCTGCATCCTGAGACCAAGACCAACAAAATCCCTAAAATCATGAGGGACTGCATTCGACTTCTCTGTCCCGTTTTGGTCCGATTAATCAATTATTCACTCCGTTCGCCCGAAGTTATCTTCAAGGTATTTTTGAGCGTTAAAAACCGCGGCTGCTCCATCGCCTACCGCCGTGGAAATCTGCCTCAGGTTTTTGACCCTTATGTCTCCGGCGGCCCAAACGCCAGGCTGATTAGTGGCCAGTTCAGCGGTGGTTTTAACAAAACCCGCTTTATCCAAATCCACGAATCCGGTTAAATACGATGTCACCGGCCGTTGACCGACAAACATGAAAACACCTTCGACGGGCAATTGGTGTTCCTGATTGGTTTAAATATCTTTATATGCCAGGCCGGCGACCATGCCTTTTTCATTGGCTTCGATCCGAGTCAAAACCGTTGACCAGTGAATCTGGATTTTCGGATCTTTTTGCGCTTTTTCCTGGAGTACGGCTGTTGCGCGCAACTGATCCCGGCGATGGAACAGGTGGACCTTGGAAGCGAACCGGGTCAGATAAATGGCTTCTTCCACAGCCGTGTCGCCGCCGCCCATTACCGCCACTTCGACCTCCCGATAAAACGGACCGTCACAGGTGGCGCAGTAGGAGACGCCCTTGCCGGTAAGTTCCAATTCCCCGGGCACGCCCAGTTTTACAGGCTGGGTGCCTGTGGCCAGAACAACCGCTTTGGCTATAACCCGGTCATCATCCAAGTGGACGTTAATCAGGTTTCCCTCGCGGGAGAGGCGGTTAACTTCCGCCGAGATGATTTCCAGGCCGAAGCGTTCGGCTTGGCGTTTCATCCGGTCCATGAGTTCGTAACCGGAGACTCCTTCCGGAAAACCCGGATAGTTATCCACCCAGTTAGTGGACAGAACCTGCCCGCCGGGAGTGAGCTTCTCCAGCAGTCGAGTCTTGAGTTTGGCTCTAGCCGAATAAAGCCCAGCGGTCAGTCCGGCCGGGCCGCCGCCGATGATGATCAGGTCAAAAATTTCACTCAAATGCAAAACACCTTTTAAATTACCTTGGTGATGGCTTTAACTATTTGAGCTTTAGCCACGGCTCCGGTAATCTGGTCGGAAACTTGACCATCCTTGAAGACGATCATGGTCGGTATGGCGCGAATTCCGTATTTACCCGGGGTCTTCGGGTTTTCATCAACATTCATTTTAGCGACTTTGACTTTACCAACGTATTCGTCAGCCAACTGTTCAATAACCGGACCGATGGCCTGACAAGGTCCGCACCATGGCGCCCAGAAATCCACTAGGACCGGAATATCGGATTTGATAACGCTGCTTTCAAAATCCACATCGGTTATATGTTGAAGATTTGCTCCTGCCATGGCTATCTCCTTAAAGTGATTTAAAGGTAATTTATACAGTTGATTGAATTTTGTGTCAATAGTTTTGCTGGACCCCCAATCCGCCGCCTATTCGGCCGGAGATTGATTGAGGCGAGCGAATCCATCTTCCAGGTCGCGGATCAGATCCGCGGTATCTTCCAGGCCGATATGGTAGCGCAGCACGTACCCTGTTTCGGTCCAGGGAACCGCCGTGCGCACAATGCCGGGCGTGGCCGGAAGAACCAGGCTTTCATATCCTCCCCAACTGGCTCCGATCTTGATAAAACGATATCCTTCAATCATCCGGGCCACGGCCTTTTCGGAAGAAGCATGCAAAACCACTCCGAACAAACTGCAGGCGCCGGTAAAATCTCTTTTCCATATCCCGTGGCCATCATTTCCGGGAAGGGCGGGATGGAGAACCTTCTTGACTTCCGGCCGATCCTCGAACCATTGGGCGATTTTGATTCCCTCCGCTTGCTGCCGGTGCAACCGGGCCCCCATGGACCTCAAACCTCTTAAAGCGAGATAGCAATCATCCGGGCCGGCGATATCACCGATACCAACGATGGTTTTTTTAAGACGGCGAAAAAATTCCTCGGTCCGAGCGGTGATGATTCCAATCACTAAGTCCGATGCGCCGGAGATATATTTCGTGCCGGCTTGAATGGAAATATCCACTCCATGGGCAAAGGGTTTGAAAAAAAGCGGCGTGCCCCAGGTATTGTCCATGAAAACCGGGATATCACGCTGGTGAGCCGCGGCGGCAATGGCCGGGATATCCTGAATCTCAAAAGTCAGGGAGCCTGGAGATTCGGTGAAGATCAGGCGAGTATTGGGCCGCATCAAGCTAGAGATGCCTCCGCCGATGAGGGGATCGTAATATTCGGTTTCCACTCCGAAGCGTTTGAGGATGTTATTGCAGAAATTCCGGGTCGGACCGTAGGCGGTGTCCACCATAAGTATGTGGTCGCCTTGCTGAACAAAGGCTAATATGGACAGGGTGACGGCGCACTGACCGGAAGAGACCACCACCCCTCGACGGGGGCTTCCTTCCAATTCTGAAACCGCGTCGGCCAGGGCGAAGGTGGTCGGCGTCCCGAAGGCGCCGTATCGAACGCCACGATATTCACTCTCGCCTTCGGCGCGTTTGGTAAAAGATGCCAAGGTCGGGAAGAGCACCGTGGAGGCATGATAAACCGGAAGGTTGACAACTCCATAATGCCTTTCCGGGTCTCGTCCCGAATTAACCATCAATGTATCGTCCTTCATTTTTACCCTCTAATCAGACTTTGACCGACGTTACCGTCCGAAAATTATATTTTTCCATTTTGGCCTGCAAGGTCGGACGGGATAGACCCAGCAATTCGGCGGCCTTGGTCCGGTTGCCGCCGGTCATGTTCAAGGCTTCCAAAATGATAATCCCGGCGACGTGGTCGGTCAATTCGCCCAGGAGGTTGTCGCCGCCCGAAGCCAAGGCCCGTGCCGCCCAGTGGCGAATGGCTTCGTCGGGAGATTCGGACAGCCAGACGTTTCGGCGCTCCGGGCTGAACATGTAAGTCGCGATGTCTTCCGGCCCTATCGGGCGACCACGGCTGAAGATCAGGCATTTCTCGATGGTGTTGGCCAGTTCCCGGACGTTTCCCGGTCAGGCATAGGTCATGACGGACTGCTTGGCTCTTTCACTCAAACCAGGATTGGGGGTATCCATATCTCGTGAAAACCTGGTCAGAAAGTAGTCAGCCAGCAGAGGAATGTCTTCTTTGCGTTCCCTCAGCGGCGGGAGCCAGATGGTCACCACTTTGAGCCGGTAGTACAGGTCTTCCCGGAACTGACCGTCGGCTACGGCCCGCTCCAGGTCGCGACTGGTGGCGGCGATAATGCGCACGTCCACCGGGACTGGTTTTCTGCCTCCTAATCTTTCCAGATTTCGTT
>JADFXS010000373.1 GCA_015233515.1 Deltaproteobacteria bacterium
TCATTATCCCCTCCCGCGCTCTCATTGATAAACATATTACACATTCGTGTGTATTGCATCAAGAGATTGTTACACAAAAATACACAAAAAATTTCTTGATTTACGACCACGCCGATAAAGGGCAATTTATTTCTTAGCGGGACCAAGTGGGGACAAGTTCGATAGAAATAAAAAAGGACTCAAGCTCATTTTGCCTAAGTCCTTGATTTTATTGGCGCGCCTGGAGGGACTCGAACCCCCGACCCACGGATTAGAAGTCCGTTGCTCTATCCAGCTGAGCTACAGGCGCCTATAACCGTCTTTCGCTAAGCGACGCTTAGCAGTCATCCTGAAAGGGAAATCTTTTCTTAAAACTATTGCCCCGCGGCATCCTTTACCCGGGCCACTTCCGCCTCGACAAAAGCCTCCAGACCATTTCCAACCCGAAGCAGGTTCGATAGATCCTCCTCGAGGTCAGACGGACTGATCTTGAACAACCAACCTTTATCATATGAGCTTTGATTGATCAATTCCGGATTGTTCTCCAAGTCTTCATTGACCGCCTCGATTTTCCCGGAAACCATGGCGTAGATGCGGCCGACCCATTTGCCTGACTCAATGGAGGAAAAAGGCTTGCCCCGCTCTATCTCTTCTCCGGCCTTGTCTAAATCCACAAAAGTAATCTCGCCGGCCATCTTCTGCATGAAATCAGTGGCGCCCATGACGACCAAACCGTTTTCAACCTTGGCCCAGAAATGATTTTTATCGTAATAAATACCGTCCGGGAACGAGTAGCCCGCTATATCCATGGTTATCCTCCTCGGCAATCCGCCTGCGGCGGTGCAGGCTTTATTTAGCCAAATATGAGCCAAGAGGCAATAGAATTCTTCAGCGCTAGAACACATCTCAAAAAAGCTCTTTGGCCCAATCACTTTGTCGGAGGCCGTAAGCCAATCCTCAAAATATGTCAAATATTCCTCCGGTTGGCCTCCAGCCTCCTCCTCGACCTTGAACCAAATTCCTTTTTTGAGATGTGTTCTAATAACGCCTTAAAATCTGCCCCGCGTTTTCCAAAAAATCAGTAAAATAATAGTAATCAAGCCAGATACTTGACCAGATTCATCCGGTTTGGCTCATAATTTGCTTCATATATCTTTACTACCAAGCCATAGGCCGCTTTCAAGCAAATTGAAAAGTCGGCTCAGGCGCGGCAGCAATTATCAACACGGGTTTATCATCGCGACGCCACCGGATTTGGTTGCGGATAAGTCTTTGAAGTTGGAAAGAATTTTCTACAAAATCAATCGAGCCGCCATGACGCGGCTTGGCGCCCGGGTTAGCCAACGCTCAAATGTCAGCCAATACGCGGATAATCATGCTGATGACCGGCCCCAACACGGCCCTGACAGCCACCGTTAACTTTTTGACGATCATCCGGAACCAATTCGGAGAGGTCAGGTTAGTTATCATTTGAATGTTGTGAGCCGCCACGAGAAATCGGCAGAATATAACTTTCCGCCATGACTGCTGGCGACAGCGAAAAACATTTTTATGGGAAAAGGAATGGAAAGCCATGAAAGTTGTGATTTTTGCAGGCGGTCTGGGAACCCGTATCTCGGAAGAATCGTACCTCAAGCCTAAACCGATGATTGAAATCGGCGAAAGACCGATTTTATGGCATATCATGAAGATTTTCGAGGCCCAGGGCTTTAATGAGTTCGTCATCTGCCTGGGTTATAAAGGCTATGCCATCAAACATTACTTCATGAACTACTATTATTTCGGTTCGGATATCACTCTGAACCTCCAAATAAACTCCGTGATGATCAACGACACCAAGAGTGAAAGATTTTTGGTGACCCTGGTGGACACCGGCTTGAATACCAGAACCGCCGGACGCCTTAAAAGAGTCCAGAAATATGTGGGCAATGAGGAATTTTTTCTGACTTACGGCGACGGCCTGGCTGACGTGGATCTGCATAAGTTGCTGGCTTATCATCGTTCTCACGGCAAAACCGCCACTGTGACCGCCGTGCAGCCCGCCGGCCGGTTTGGCAGCATCGGCCTTCAAGAAAGTGGAGAAGTCGCCAATTTTCAAGAAAAACTTCCCGGCGACGGCGGTTGGATCAATGGAGGTTTTTTTGTCCTGCGTCCGGAAGTTTTTAACTATCTGCCCCCGGATTCCGATGAACTGATGTGGGAAACCACTCCATTGGAGAGCTTGGCCGGCAGTTCGCAGTTAATGGCTTACCGGCATGAAGGTTTCTGGAAATGCATGGATGCCCTCCGCGACAAGGAAGAACTGGAAAGGATGTGGCAGACCGGAACGGCCAAATGGAAAATATGGCGGTAAATTTTCAATTTTGGCGCCGGCGGCCCGTTTTTCTCACCGGACATACCGGTTTCAAGGGCGGTTGGCTGTCCTTGTGGCTGCAGCGCCTCGGCGCGGAAGTGACCGGTTTCGCCCTGTCTCCTCCCACTAACCCGAATCTGTATACTGAGGCGCGCGTCGGAGAAGGTATGCGGACCGTGGAAGGAGACGTCCGCGACCCGGATCGACTCAGTCAATGCCTGGGGGAATCGCAAGCGGAAATCGCCTTTCATTTGGCCGCTCAGCCTCTGGTCGGTCTTTCCTATTTGAATCCGGTCCTGACCTATGCCACCAATGTCATGGGCACCGTTCATTTTCTCGAAGCGGTCCGCCAGACACCGTCCGTCAAGGCGGCGGTCGTGATCACCAGCGATAAATGTTATGAAAACCGCGAATGGTCCTGGGGTTACCGCGAAGACGATCCCATGGGCGGTCACGATCCGTATTCCAGCAGCAAGGGATGCGCGGAACTGGTGACGTCCGCTTATCGGCGTTCTTTTTTTGACGGAAACCGAACAAACTTGGCTTCCGTGCGCGCCGGCAACATTATCGGCGGCGGCGATTGGGCGGAAAACCGGCTGGTTCCCGATATGGTGCGGGCGTTTTCCGCCGGAACTCCTTTAGAAGTCCGTCGTCCGGAGGCCGTACGCCCCTGGCAACACGTGCTGGAGCCGCTTCATGGATATCTCCTGCTGGCGGAACAACTTTGGAATGATTCTTCATTATCAAGAGGATGGAATTTCGGTCCCCAAGACGACGACGCCCGGCCGGTCCTGGAGTTAGTCCGACTGGCCGCCGGATTTTGGGGCCCGGACGCCGCCTGGTTGACCAAGGATTCGGTTCAATTCCATGAAGCTCATTACCTGAAACTCGACTGCTCCCTGGCTCGTCAAAAACTTGGCTGGAAACCGCGATTAAATCTGGAAACAGCCATGGACTGGACCATGGCCTGGTACCGCGCTCATTTAAACGGATCACCCGATATGAAAAGCTTCACGGAAAGACAGATTGAACGCTATATGAGTCTTCCGGGATGAGCAGTCAGAGGTCCAAGTTATGCCACATCTCCTGATCACCGGCGCGACGGGCTTTCTAGGTCGCCATGTCCTCAACTACCTGAAAACTTTGACAGGGTGGCGCATAACTTGCATCGGACGCTGTAAAGAGCGGCT
>JADFXS010000374.1:0-1165 GCA_015233515.1 Deltaproteobacteria bacterium
GTTTCAAACTCCCGGTGGATTTCAAATCCGGAATAGCAGTCTCAGATTGCCCGACGGATTAATCATTTCACCACTGATAGAACTTCGGACAATTAAATGTGGCGCAAGACGTACGAAGGCTGCATAAACTTATTCGGCCTTCACGTTTTTTTATCCGCGCTTATTTAACCATTTCTCGAAATCACTTTCCGTATCCACATCCCAAGGTTGGTCGGCGGTCGGCAGCTCTACCTGGAATATCGTTTCCAAAGGTAATTGTTTTAAAAGGCTTCGCCCGCCCACATCACCGGTAAGTGTCATCAAGGCGGAAAAAAGAGGCCTGGACCAAAGTATCGGTCCGCCGGGGCAGCCGCCATAGCAAGGACGAACCACTAAGGGCCGATCCGGGCCAAAGTAGGCCCGGACAATTTTCGCCACAACCTCGGCCCGAAGTCCGGCTTCATCCCCCATAAGAAAGATTGCCGCTCCCACATCCGGCGGGACGGCCCGGAGACCTGCCTGGAGGGAAGAGGCTTGTCCGGATTTATAATCGGAGTTTTCCACAATGGTCAATTGAGCGATTATTTCGGGCTGCAAACCGATCGGAGATGATAATTGGGCTTTCACCGCGTCGGCTTGGTGGCCTAAGACCAAAATTAAAGGATCGAGGCCGGCGTTTTTGGCCTCTAAAAGGACATGGGCCGGCAGCATCCGGCCATCGGCGACCAGTAGCTGCTTGGGCCGGCCAAAACGGGTGGATAATCCCGCGGCTAGGATTATGCCGGCGACCTTTTGTTCACACTTGGTCATTTGTTCCGGTCAGGTCCTTAGTTCAGTTTAGGCAGCGGAATTTTCAAGCCTTTTTGTTGGCCGATGAGTTCCTTGACGCCGGCTTGGACTAAATCCGATTGGGCCAGGAGTTTGACGGAGTTAGCTCCCCGGGCGTCGACAAAGGTGTTGTGGGTTCGAAATTCAAGTTTCTTCATTACGCGCAAGCTATCGTCAAATAGAATGAAATGGTAACCCAGGCCTAAATAGACGGCGGCTCCGGCAATGAAGAGAAAAATCAAGGATTTTTTCATTTCGATCCTCCCGATGACGACTAGGACCATTTCATATTAGAACGAGATATGCCGATAAGTAAAGTGAATGGAGGACGCCGTCATGACCAAAAGACAATTGATCG
>JADFXS010000374.1:1372-1907 GCA_015233515.1 Deltaproteobacteria bacterium
TGCGTAGATAGAGCGTAGGGGTGGGAAAAAAGAGTCTCAAAATCATCCCCGATCAGCCGCTTGATCGAAGACCAGGCCGCTGTTATCGCCTGGATTATGCCGCGAATAAGATTTATCATCGGACTATTTGATCCCATAGCTTGCGGGGAGCCTCAATTGCGGTGGTAAATCTTGATGGCTCTAAAAGCTGTTCCATGATAGAATCTATCTGCATTCAAGCCGCCGGGTAAATTTGTTTTCATCTTGGAGCGAACCATTCTGTTCGAGATAAGTCGACCAACTAATAAACCACTTGTAGTCTGTCTGGGACAAGCTTCCCTGGATTTATTAGGGCAAGCGCCTTATTGGCCGGAGCCGGACAGCAAGTGCCAACTGGACGGTCTGACCATCCAGGGGGGTGGACCGGCGGCTACCGCCGCGGTGACCATCAGTCGTTTAGGTTTAATGTCCGCTCTGATTGCGGCGATAGGAGACGACTGGTTCGGCCGATTAATAAAAGAAGGACTTATCCAGGAAGGTGTGGATTTGACCGGCT
>JADFXS010000374.1:2052-3521 GCA_015233515.1 Deltaproteobacteria bacterium
TGGACGGGCCAACGCCCTGCACATTGACGGGCTGAGGCAAAAAGCATGCCGGGCGGCGGCGGACGAAGCCCGGGCCCTGGGAATACCCGTGATATATGATGCCGGAACCTTGAGACCCGGCTGCCTGGACCTGGTGACCAGAACAGACTATCTTATCGGATCGGAAAAATTTTTTAGACGGTTTCAGACTGATGGCGATCTCCTGGGCGCTCTGTCCCGACTGTCGGCCATGGGACCTCGGCAGGTGGTCGTAACCTTGGGGAGCAAAGGCAGCCATGGCTTTGATGGCCGGAGTTATCATTTTCAACCGGCATTCGCGGTGAAGGCCCTGGACACCACCGGCGCCGGTGATGTCTATCATGGGGCTTATATTTATGGAATAATGGCCGACTGGAACATGGCTGACTGCATGAAGTTCGCTTCCGCGGTGGCGGCCATGAAATGCACTCAAATCGGCGGCCGCACCGGCATTCCCACCTTGGGCCAGGTTGAAGAGTTTTTAAGCAGACAAAAAGGAAGCCAACCCCTTAATGCCTGACGAAGACCAGAGGAGAGCCCGAATGAAATGCCGAAAATATTATTCATAATCGACCAGTTAGAAATTGGTGGCGCTCAGAGACTTGTCAGCGCTTTGACCAAATGTTGCGTCAAGCGTGGATACAGGGTCATTGTTTGCGCCTTGCAGCCATTCGAGCAACTTCGAAACCAGATCGAGGCGGCCGGAGCCACCGTGATTGGCTTGAGGCGGAAGCGGCCTAGCATTGTACAATTCCACCGCATGCTTGGTTATGTCTTCGGGAATTTGATCGATATCTATCGCCTCATCAAAAAGGAAGGAATAGATATTGTCCACGCTCATCTTTCCGACGCTGAATTTCTGGGCATCACTTCCGGTCTCTTGGCCAAAGCCCCTTGTATTGTGGCTACAATCCACGGGCCTCACTTGCTGCCTCATAAGTCTCGAAAAGACCCGCGCAACTTTTTAAGAATTTTCCTTACCCGCGCTATTTTCAATCGGGCGGATTGGATTGCGGCTGTTTCCGAGGAGACTCATCGGCATTTGGTGCATACCTTTGGAATCGATCCTCGGCACCTTGTGCTTATCGAAAACGGAATCGACCTTGACCCCTATAACGTCTCGCCCAAAAGCGATCTGCTAAGGGAGCTCGACCTGCCGGTTGGCGCCGGAATCATAACCATGGTGGCTAGATTGACTCCGCTGAAGAACCATATGACTCTTTTTCGAGCCGTGGCCGCTCTTCATGGCCAGGGTTACAGCCCGATCCTTCTGGTGGTTGGGGAAGGTGAGTTATCCGACAAACTTCCGGCTCAAGCCGCCGCCTTGGGCTTGAAGGACCAGGTGCGCTTCCTTGGACCGCGTAATGATATCGCCGACATACTTTCCATATCCGATATCTTTGCCCTGCCCTCGTCTTACGAGGGAACTGCCTTGGCCCTCTTGGAAGCCA
>JADFXS010000375.1 GCA_015233515.1 Deltaproteobacteria bacterium
GCAGACGAATTTTTTCCATCGGCAGATTCATTTGATGGGCGGCGATCTGGGTCAACATGGTGTCGTTGCCTTCACCGGGATCGGCCACGGATCCGAAGATGGTTATTCCGCCGTCCGGTCCCAGTTCGACGAACACGGTGACCTTGTCACCGGGGTATGTTTTGCCGATACCGAAGGAAGCGCCGGCGATACCGACGCCGCGGCGCAGGGTGGGGTGCTTAAACGTTTTAGCTGCTAAAACCGCTCGTTCGTAATATGGACGCATAGCCTCGATACAATCGGCATATACCCATTCTTCGTCGGCCACATGCCCCGAAGAAGTGGATTCTCCCGGACGCAGGGAGTTCTGAGCCCGGAAATCCAGCGGGTCGATTCCCAAGCGGTGGGCCATGATGTCTATGGTCGATTCCAGAGCGAAATTCATCTGCGGCGGTCCCGCGCCTCTAGCCGCGCCGCCCCAGGCGTCGTTGGTATAGATCAGGCGGCCATCGGCCTTGACATGCGGAATCTGGTAAGCTCCGCTGAGCATCTGGAGGGATCTCAAAAGAATGGCCCCACCAGCCGAGGTGTACGCCCCGTTGGTGATATTGAAATCGATCTCGTACCCGGTCAGGCGGCCGTTGTTGTCCGCGCCCAGGCTAAGTTTGCTCTTGAAAGGATGGCGTTTGGTCGTCATCCACATGGCTTCGGTCAGGCTGCAAACGTAGCGGACCGGGCGTTTGAAATGCAGGGCCGCGGCCGCGGCCAGCGGTTCGGCGGTCAGGTCCATTTTAATTCCGAACTGACCACCAGCAAAGGCTTCTTCATAGCGCATGTTGTCCCAGCCCAAGGCTTCTTGCAGTTGCATCATATGGGCGTGGATGGTGATGCTTCTCCCGATGACCACTAACTTCGGATCATCGTCGTCGCCTTCCAGGTAAGCCACCGAAGCTTCCGGTTCCAACGGAGATTGGTGGATGCACTGAGTACTGAAGGCGGCGTCTATTTTCAACGCGGATTCGGATAGAGCTTTAATCGCGTCGCCCTTAACCTGCGGGTGGCTAAGGCAAACGTTGGGATATTCATCGTGCACTCGCGGCGCTCCCTCGGCCATAGCCTCTTCAGGAGTGCTGATTCTGGGCAATGGTTCGTAGTCCACTTTTACCGCCGCGGCCGCGGCCTGGGCTTGTTACAGCGTGAAGGCCGCCACGGCCGCCACCGGATTGCCGAGGGCGTAAACTTTCTTATCGCAGATAACCGGTTGATCGGCCACGACCATTTTAATACGGTTCGTGCCCTTGATGTCGGCCGCGGTCATTACGCCCACTACGCCGGGCATTTTTTCCGCGACGGAATAATCAATCGACTTAATGAGGGCGTGGTGATGGGGACTGCGGACCACCGCCAGTTCCAGCGCGCCTTCAATCTTGATGTCAGCGGAAAATGCGGCTTGCCCACAAGCTTTGAGCAAGGCGGTGGGTCTCACTTGCGAAACGCCGATCATACCTTGGGAAATAGTGGGACGAACCTGGTCCGGAGTTGTCTCCCCACGCAAAAATTTACCTGCCAGTTCAACGGCTTCGATAATTTTTTTATAGCCCGTGCAGCGGCAGAGGTTATGACGCAAGGCTTGCTTTATCTCTTCGTGATCCGGGTTGGGGTTTTGATCGAGCAGGGCTTTGGTGGTCATGATCAAGCCTGGTGTGCAGAATCCGCACTGGACCGCCCCGGCCAGGGCGAAGGCTTCTTGAATCTGGTGGGGGTTTTCGGGGGTTCCCAGTCCCTCCACGGTTATGACCTCGGCGTTTTCCAAATTGGCGACCTTGGTCAGGCAGGAACGGACAGCCTTCTTGTTGACAAGCACCGTGCATGCACCGCACTGCCCCTTACGGTCGCAAGATTGTTTAGCTCCGGTCAGGCGCAGTTCCCTTCGTAGTAAATCCAGAAGTCTATATTCCGGATTTACTATGAATCGGTGCCTGAGACCATTGACGGTCAGGTTAATTTCCTTCATCGAATACCTCTCGTAAATGTGATCTTCAGCAAAAGCCCACGATAGTCACGTGGGAAGTTAATCATATTTTACCGCCTTTAAGCAACGAGGCACGCCAATCCTTGTCGAAACGCTCCGACTTCGCGTCTCTCCAAGGATTTTTGTGCCCGCTCCGCGGTTAGGCGGTGGAATTGGGTCAAATCATAACTTTTCGATATTTACAGCGCAAGCTTTGTACTCCGCGGTAAAGGAAACCGGATCGAAAACCGGATTAGTCAGCCAGTTGGCGTTGCCTTCGCGGAAATGAAAGGACATCCATACTGTTCCCGGCGGGACTTGGTCCGTGACCTTGGCCTTGACCGTGACTTGACCTCGCCGGGAGGATACGCGCACGAACTCCTGGTCGGTAATGCTCAGACCCTCGGCATCTCGCGGCGAAATATCCACCGTCTCCTCGCTCAAAAGATCGTTGAGGCCCGGGCATCGGCCGGTTTGGGTGCGAGTATGGTAATGATACAATCTTCGGCCCGTACTCAGGACAAATGGATAATCCCGGTCCGGCACTTCGGCCGGCGGGGTCCAGTCCAGAGCGGAAAATTGACCCAGGCCGCAGGTGAAGCACCCATCCTTGTGGAGGAAAGACGTGCCGATATGGTCTTCATTGGGCACTGGCCACTGCAAGCCATCTCCTTCCAGACGGCGGTATTTAATGCCGGCCATTTGCGGGGCCAGGAGCGCAATCTCGTCATCCCAGATTTCCTTGGCGCTCCCTGAAGACCACTCGTGTCCGAAGCGTTTGGCCACTTCCTTGAAAATCCACCAGTTCGGTTTAGAAATTCCCGGTGCTTCGGAGACGGTGCGGACTCTATTGACCCGACGTTCCGAATTGGTAAACGTTCCATCATTTTCGCTCCAGGCCGCCGCCGGCAGGATCACGTGGGCGAACCTGGTGGTTTCCGTGGGAAAGATGTCTTCGCAGATCAGGAATTCCGCGGAGGCGAGACAATGTTCCACATGCCGGATATCCGGCTCGGAATTGGCCAGGTTTTCGCCAAAAACCCAAAAAGCCTTGATTTGTCCGGAGGTCAGTCCTTCCATCATCTTGGGCATGGTCAGGCCCGGCTTGTCGGGTAAGGAAGGTACCTTCCAAAAATTTTGAAATTTGCTCCGGGCGGCCGGGTCGGTCACCTTATAGTAACCGGGAAAAACGTTGGGCAGAGCGCCCATGTCGCAGGCGCCCTGGACATTGTTCTGTCCCCGGAGTGGGTTGACGCCGCCGCATTCAAAGCCGACGTTACCCAGGAGCATCTGTAAATTAGCACAAGTCAGCACATTGTTGACGCCGCAGGTATGCTCGGTGATACCCAGGGTATACATGAGCATGGCCGGTTTGACCGCGGCCAGGCGGCGAGCCAGTTCGCGGATGGCGTCCGCCGGAACTCCGGAAATTTCCGCGGCCCGTTCGGGCGGATATTCCAAAACCTTGGCTTTGAGTTCTTCAAAACCGACAGTGCAGGAAGCTACATATTTTTGGTCATATAGCTC
>JADFXS010000376.1 GCA_015233515.1 Deltaproteobacteria bacterium
TTATGCACCGTTCCGGCAAACCAGCCATCATGGTAAATGGCGCGATTGCCGACTATTTCGAAATATTGGGTATTATGGCGGTTTTTGGCTTTAGGATCGTTAAGGGTGTAATAGAGGCTCACGCCTTCCATGGGGGTTTGCTTGATTCCATCCACGGTCTTCGGCTCGGGCAAACCAGCGGCTTCCAGGATGGTCGGGGCGATGTCTATCACGTGGTGCCACTGCGTTCGAAGTTCGCCCTTGCCCTTGATCCTTTGGGGCCAGTGGATGACCATACCGTTGCGGGTCCCGCCGTAATTGGAAGCGACGGCCTTCGTCCAAGTGAACGGGGTGTCTCCGGCCACCGCCCAACCAGCGGCATAATGTCCGTATGTATTCGGCCCTCCGAGTTCGTCGATATGTTTCAGGATGTCCGAAACATTTTCTTCCACCTTGTTGAAGAAAGTCATCTCGTTGAACAGGCCGCCCATGCTCCCGTCCGCGCTGGCTCCGTTATCGCCTGGTATGTAGAAGATGAGGGTATTGTCCATTTGCCCCAGATCTTCAATTGTTCGGACAAGCCGTCCGATTTCATAATCGGCATACTCACCGTACGCGGCATATACTTCCATCTGGTGGGAAAAAAGCGTTTTTTCATCCGCGCTCAGTTTGTCCCAGTCCTTGATGGCCTCGGGCTTGGCGGCGAGTTTCGTGTCCGGAGGGACAATTCCAAGGCTTTTCTGCCGCGCCAGAGTTTCCTCACGCAATTTATCCCATCCCTGGTCAAATTTGCCTTTATATTTCGCAATCCAGTCCTTGGGGACGTGGTGGGGGGCATGTGTTGCACCAGGGGCGAAATACATGAAGAAGGGCTTGTCGGGAGTAAGTGATTTCTGCGCGCGGACCCAATTGACGGCCTGATTGGTCATGTCGGTCATCAGGTGGTAATTCGGGTCTTTCGGCAACTCAACTCGGGCCATGCCGTCATAGAGCGCGGGCGACCACTGGTTTGCCTCGCCGCCTATGAAACCGTAAAATTTATCAAAGCCGCTGCGGGTCGGCCAGCGGTCGGTCGGTCCCGAGGGGCTGACCTCCCAGGCGGCGGTTTCATGGCTTTTGCCGAAAGCCGCCGTCGAATAGCCGTTATAGCGCAGCATTGTCGCCAGGGGCGCAACGCTGACCGGGCGCTGGCCGGTGGACCCAGGGAAGGCAGTCGCCATTTCCATAACCAGGGAAGTATTGCAGGTATGGTGATTGCGCCCGGTGAGTAGGGCGGCGCGGGTCGGTGAGCTGACTCCCGTAGTGTGAAAGTGATTGTATAGCAAACCCTGATCAGCCAGGTGCTGCAAGGTAGGCATATTAATCGGGCCGCCATAGGTGCTCGGCTGGCTGAATCCCATGTCGTCAAGGAGAATTACAAGCACGTTGGGAGCCCCGGCCGGCGCTTTCACCTGGAAAGCGGGCGGCGGTGTCGCGTCCCTGACATTTAGCACGGTGCTGTGCGGATATTTCGGCTCCGGCATCGGTAAAGAGGACCTGTCCGGCATGATCGGCTCCGCGGCCGAAGCGGCAAAGGTGGTGCCAAGCATGAGAAGGGAGGTTGCATATAATGCTTTTTGAATCATAACTTTACCCCCGTAGATTGCTAAATGTTTCATCTATATACATGACGGTATGCAGAACAAAGTAACCATAGTGAAAGGCGGTCTTGGTGTCAATAATTTACTGGCCGCAATGATTCAATCGCCAAGTTTATTTTTCCATAGTCTTACACTTCGTGAGCCGGCATAAAATGATATTATTTTATGCGCAATCATAGCGATTCTCGAAAGTTATTTCGGAATAGCGTGGTCTGAATTTCCTTTCCTCCGCTTTTTTCCATCAGCCACAATGTCTGTCATTTCGACCGAAGGGAGAAATCTCATTAAATTCGCGAGTGTTAGAGATTTCTCGTCGCGGCCCAAGGCCGCTCCGTCGAAATGACAACGGTGGTTCAAAACGAAGAAACTTTCGAAAACTATTATATATATAACGATCAGTATGCGCCGGCTGATCTCGTATCTCAAAGAAGGCGGGCGGCTGGTAGAGGATGCCGTGGTTACCGCCGGGATGGCGGGAGCTCAGATGGTCATTCGGGTCTAATCGGCTTGGTTGAGCGCTGACCGGTTATCAGATCCACTATCCAGGAAGTTTTCTGACAGAGCCATGATCCGCCGGTCAATAAAAGTATGGTGATCGCGAAATAGGGTTTGAGAAGTTCTTCTTCTCTAAAAATCAAGGAAACCAATATGACGGAAATCACCGGCAGGAAGAAAATGATGGAACTTACGGAAGATATATCGATATTTTTTTCCCGGGCCTGAATATTCGCCGATGTCCAAAAGAAATTGCCCAGGGCGTTGAGCACCCCCCCCATGGTGAACATGAGCAGAACATCGGTAAAAGTCATGCTGCTCAGCAAATAGGTTTCAGTGGCAGCCAGGGGCAGCATGGCAAAAAAGCTGACAAAGGTGGAAATCAGCAGGAAAAGACCCTGGGAGGATTGAGGGACGGTACTGCTGTAAGCACTAAAGAAACCATACGAAGCTCCAGCCATGAGGCCCCACGACAAGCCGGCGACCCTGGAGAAATCGACGGCGCCCAATTGACCTTTGGTGGCCAATACATAGACGGCGAAAAAAGCTATGCCAATACCGGTCCATTCCACCAATCGGTATAGAACAGGTTTGCGGGTTCGACGGAAGATCAGCTCCGAGAAAATCACGGTAAAAATCGGCCAGGTATAATTGAGAACAACGGTTCCGCCGGCGGTTGGGAATTCGCGGAAGCAGTTGTTCAGGCCTAAATAATAAAAGAAAAAACCGAACAGTCCGTAAAAAAGATAAGTTGCCTTGAACCCGCGGAAACCTTGGCCTTTTTGCCGCCGCCAGCGCAGCAGTCCAACGCCGCCGAACGTTATAAAACTGCAAAGAAAAGTCCCGGCTACGAAAAGATATTGGGATCTGTCGGAAATGGCCTTGGCCACCGGAGCAAAGATGGCCCACATGAATACCGTGGCCACCGCGAGCAGTTTTGGGTTTTTTAGCATAGTAATCAAAATAAGGTGAACTGCCGAGCCTTCAAATCGGGCCGGCGTTTGGGGAGCGAATCCAAAGTTTTTAAATTGGTTGATATTTCATTTAAAAAAGGTGAAGGTTTCGGTTTGAATTTTCGGCCGAACAAAGTTCTGACCTCACTGCGCGTCAGGAACAAATGGCGTTTGGCTCTGGTCACCGCGACGAAAAACAGTCGGCGTTCTTCTTCCTTATCCGCCGGGTCTTTGCCTGGAGGATGGTAAGGGATAATGTCCTCCTCTAGCCCGATGATAAAAACCGCGGGAAATTCCAGGCCTTTGGCCGCATGCATGGAAAGAAGGCTGATTCGGTCGGCGGTGAAATCCAGTCCGTCGGTTTCCCGTATCGGATCATGACCGGCTTGCTGGAAAGGCAGGCCGGCTTTGGTCAGGGCTTCGGCCACAGGTCGAGCCAGGGCATGGAG
>JADFXS010000027.1 GCA_015233515.1 Deltaproteobacteria bacterium
TCTTCCAAAAAATGCTCTCTACAGGTCAAAAAAACGAACCCTGTGATCGCTTACACTTCGCCAGCCACCTGGTCAGCAATGGGGTAGACCTCTACACAGTGGGGAGGTTGTTGACTCACAAGCAGACCAGCACCACGGCCAGGTACGCCCATCTATCAGACCAAAGGGTCAGGCAAGCCGCTGAACTCAGCGCCGGGTTACTGAAGCCGAAACAGGAATCCAAGAAGGTGGTGAACCTCTTCGATAAATCCGTGGCCGATTGACTTCACACTTCTTATCGGTGTATTATATGCCCTGGGTAATAACGTCAAAGAAACGTGTTAGGAAACAAGTCAGGAGACTTCCCGATACCATAAAAGACAGGCTGTTTTCTCTCTTGAGGGACATTGAAGAACGTGGCCCGGTCCGAGGCGATTGGCCCCGCTACGGAAAGTTGGGGAGGAATCAGCACCACTGTCACTTGAAGGAAGGACACCCCACCTATGTGGCGATTTGGGAAGAAATAGAAAATGGTATCCAGTTAATTGAGGTGACTTATGTTGGAACACACGAAAAAGCTCAATACTGAGATTCAAGAAGCCCGTTTCCTGGGGCCGCCTGAAAAGATCAAAGAGATTATAGAAACCGCCGAGCGACTTGGGGTTGCAGATATTTCTGATACCATCCCGTGGCGAGAACTTTTTCCCGATGTTGATGAAGAGGATTACCCGGCTATGGCCCTGCGGGGCGCCCGTGGCAAGGAAGAAATCACTCAGGAACAACTTTCAGAGATGACCGGTATCTCTGCGGACCAAATTGCCGGAATGGAAAAAGGGACCATCCCCATAGATGAAGAAAACGCCCTGCGGTTAGGCCGGGCGTTGAGGATTAGCTACAAGGTGTTTCTTTAGATAGAGAAAAGAAAATTACCTGACGTTACCAATTGCCTTCCACAGCCGGGGTCTGGATCAACACATGGTGTGCGTGTTGACAGATCCGCTGGGGCCTTCTATATCGCCGACGTCCCTGATAACCATACTTCCTTTTCGTCTTCAGCCTCTTCATTCCGTCAGTTCTTACTACGCCTGACCTAAGTAATCAGGATGATCTCGACCCTAGTATTTTTAATATGGCGCTTTGTGTTTGGTTACACGAAATTCGGTTTAGCCATGTTGGGGTGCCGCTAATGCCCATGGAGCTGACTTCCGCTATTCCTGCTCGAATCCTTGGCTTGTAAATTTTAGTGTCCGGCTGTTCTCGGTGACAGTCCGAACTACATGATCTGGAGCACCGGAAGGAATTTCGGCCTCTACCTCAAGCGTGACAGCCACCGTCGCACCGACTAATCCGGATAGATGAGCAATCACTTCCTCGGCGATGCGGCTGGCGTCACGCCCGACGCGGGCAGCATCAAGTGCGACTGTACCATGGAAACGCTTCGGTTGAATTTTTACAGGCGCGGCGGTGGGTGTTCCGGTCGGTCTGGGACCAGATACCGGCACCATCGTTTTTTCCCCGCCGATGGTTGAATCGGCTGGCGACTCATTGATCTGTGGCTGTATACTTTCAGCCTCCATCTGCTTACGTGCGACCTCAGATTTGACCAGCAGTCCCGGCGCATCCGCATCAGCCAGGCCCACAAGCTTGCCTGCGCGCAAACCGCGGTAACGACCTTCATTTTCGTCGAAGCTGTCAGCGAATGCAAAGGAGTCTTGTACCCATGTGAGCAACGCCAGTCCGTCTCCGATGGCGCCGAGCAATACCGAGGAGTCCTTGAGCCGGGGCAGATAGAGGTAACGGGCGAAGTCTTCGACAAGCTGTTTAATGGGCACGTGATCTCCTCGCCAAAGGGGAATTTTGTCGAGTTCTATCCGAAGCGGGTTGCCTCCATAGCTGATGATCAGCGAGTCGTCGTGCTTGAGCTTCTTGCTCACCCTTACGGCCAGCGCTTCCTGCCCCGTAAGCCGGACGGCCTGCCACTCGATAGTGGCGTCCGGTTTCGTCTGGACGGGTACAAGCAGCCACTGGTAGGTCTCCGGTATACGAGCAGCGACGGTCGCATCGGCGGCCGTCCTTTGTGTTTCTGCTTGCTTGACCTGTTGCGGATCGAGATTCAACGTATCTTTTTCGGCCAGGATCGACTCCCAGGCCAGATAATTGCGGGCCGCCTCTTCGAGGTCTTGCAGCCGGGTCTTGTCAGCAGCGAGGAAGACGAGCGTGTTGCGATAAATCCTGGGTGTATTGCCTCGTAACTCAAAAATGGCTTTAGCGAAAGTTTCAGCCGGATTCCTCGGTTCCTTGCTGTATGGGTAATCAACTCCGAGCACGACCAGTCTGGCATCGCGGTCATCCGGCACATCCTGCCCCGACTGCGGCATGGGGTGAATCCGACTGAAGTATCCTTTCCGGCTCACCTTGTCTTGCTTGTCGTTGGTGACGTCTTTTCGCAGGCGTTGGTTCAGTTCATACACAGCCTTGTCAGGATCACGCTTCAACTGCTGGGCGCGGTCCTCGGCCAGCTTGGTGACTGTCGGCTGGGTCGAGTACCAGTAACGTGGGCCGTCCTGGTAAAGATAGGTGGCCGCTCCGGCCAGTCGCCGCAGTGCATCGCCAAAAATCGAAGGTGACTCTCCTGGTATCAGGCAGCCGAGCTTCACCCGCCGGTCCTCAAGGCCCCGGTGTGCGGCCTTCATGAGAGGCGCTGAACCCATGTAGATGGTGCGCGCAACGCGCCGGCAGGCCGCGAACTTGCCCAGGTTGGGCACTTCGCCGTCGAGCCTTAACGGCAGAGAATTCGGACCATCCACGTCTTTTTCGATGACCGGGACCCAGTTGTCCGAGAGGTAGCGGGTCAGCTCGAACTGGACGCGGGGGTCATCAATGGAAATGTTTGCCGGGAGGATGAGCGGATTTTTGTCTACTTTTTCCCACAGACTGTGGATCACCGCCGCCATTAGCCGCAGGACACCCCGCGTGCGCTGGAATTTAACCAGCGTGGACCAATCGGTGTAGAGCCGGTCGAATATCTCGGGATGAATCGGGTAAGCTGCCTTGATGCGCTTCTCATAATCGGCGTTGCGACATTCGGTCGGAAACTCCGCTTGCTCCTTTCGATAAAAATCAGCGAAAGCCCTCGCCACCACATCGCGATCCTTGAACTGCACCGGATCTGAAAGAGGCTCGAACAGCCGTCGCCGCACGATCTCAAAGCCTTCCTCGGCGCTTGCCGGCCGCCATGAAGACTCCACCCGACCCACCACATTCCTGAGCCGATCAAGCGCTTCACGCCCACGCTGGCCGCCCACTTCCACGTCATCCGCTTGAGTATGGGGCGACCCCATCGTGTCCGAGGCCGGGAGGCTAATCACTAAAAGACAGTTATTGGCAAGCTTCGCCGACTCCGTCAGGAGCTGGGCGAAAGTGAACTGCGTCTCGACCCCCCCCGCCGGTAGATCGCTCTGGTCGTGGAGCTGGCGCGCGTAGGCCACCCATTCGTCAATCAGGATCAGGCACGGCCCATACTTAATGAACAACTCACGGAGAGCGTCGCCGGGGCTGGTCGCTTTTTCGTCGTCGGCCTGAATGCGGGCAAATGCCTTCTTGCCGCCAAGTTGCCAGGCCAGCTCGCCCCACAGTGTACGTACCACGGTGCCATCCGGCTTGGTGACGGGATTGCCGGGAGATATCTTGTTGCCCACCAACACCACACGCCGCGCTGTCGGCAACTTTAGATCGCCTGCCTCTTGCATGACCGAGCCGATTCCGGCCAGCTTTGTGGGCGCAATTCCGGAAAACAGGTGATAAAGCGCCAGCATCGAGTGCGTCTTACCGCCGCCGAAGTTGGTCTGGAGTTGCACCACCGGGTCGCCGCCCCGGCCGGCAAGACGCCGCACCGCGCCAACCAGCATCCCCTTCAGGCTCTCGGTGAGATAGGTGCGGCGGAAGAATTCCTCCGGGTCCCGGTATTCGTCTGTTCCTTCACCCAGATGTACCTGCCAGAGGTCGGCTGCAAACTCGGCCTGCTGGTAGCGGCCACTGGCCACATCCTTATGCGGCGTTATCACCTCTCGCCAGGGTTTGAGATTACCGGACGCAGCGCTCTCGATGGCGGTCCCGGCAATCTTGCGTTTTTCCCCGCGCACCTGCTCGTCGAACTGCAGGCGACGGAGCTCCATCTTCATCTTCTCCACCTCGTCGGCTTGGGGCGCCGAAACAGCAGTCAGGAGCCGCCCGACCGAGTCGAGGGCGCGATATGTATCGTCGCCGGAGAAGGATTCCTGGTGGCCCATTTGTTGCGGTACTCACACAATTCACTGACCAGACTCCGCTCGGTGCGTCCAAAAATCAGACGAAAAACATCGTTCCATGATTCCCACATGAGCTTCAGCAGCACGCCCGCGTCCAATTCCGTAATCGGCTTCTTTGCGTTCAGTCGATCCTCGCCTATAAATCGGCTCACCTCGGTCACGGCGCGATCTTTGTAGATGTTCGTGAATTCTCGCTGGACAAAGGGTCCGAGCCCGTTTTTCAGGAGTTCCATCGCTTTGCCGACGCGTTCATGGTTGGTGATGGCCATAATAGATTTCCTCATGTTTCAATGCAAAGGTCGGTTCATCCGTCCGGGTGAGTCACTAATTTAATTCCTTAATGATTCTGGTTATGGTTTGCGCCATGGGATCTATATAATTTTCGCAGACGTGATAAATGACATCAGCGTCAACCTCAAAATAATGGTGGCTGATCAAGTCTCTCATGCCTTTGGCTTTTTTCCAATCCACTTGTGGATATAGCGGCAATAGCGAACTATTCGTAACTTTGTCTATGTTCTTGAGATTCTCACCTATTGCAATCAACAGCATACAGATGCTATCCAGTTTTTCCATGCCCGCAGGTGAACTGGTAAAATCGTCAGGAGATTTGACCGGCTCGAAACGCTGTAAGATAGTCCGGAGGGCCTGAAGAATTTGCCGCAAAATCTCTATGGCCAGGGCTTTGTCAAACATAAATAGCCTCTTTATCTATTCTGCCTTTGAGAAATTCGTTCATATTGTTCCGATATCTTACAATGTCCACCGGACGATGGAGCTGCTCTTCCAAATCCTGTTTGATACCGATGAGCTTGAACAAGTCCGGTTCCGTAAGTTCCACCACAACATCGATGTCGCTTTCTTCCTTCATCTCGTCCCGCGCCGCAGAGCCAAAGACACCGATCTTGATGATGTTATATTTTTTCGGATTAATCTCCTTGAACTTTCGCAAGGCAAGGATGATTTCATCGCGTTTCGTGATCTTTTCCGTCAAAGCTACGTCGGACACCACGTCCCCCCTTCATTTTGTCAATTCCGTGAACCCTGTCCAAAAATATCCCCGTCCTTATGAGCCGCCGGTTGTTTGTCCTCGCTCGCCAGTTTGGCGATTTCCGGCCAACTTTGCACCAGGCCATTGTACGAGAGAGCCTCTGCCGCACGTTTCTTGCGTTCACACAGCGTGTAAAGCCGATAGGCCAACTCACGGGCGATATCGGCGTTTGATCCCAGCTTGGTGACTAGTGCTGCTGCCGCGCCTTCTCCGCCCGCTTCGAGTACGCGGATTAGATGATGCACCGCTTCCCAGGCAGTCAGGCGTTTGTCCGTGGCCGGGTCCCAGTCGGCGGGCAGTTCCTCAGGCCGGAGCAGGCGGACCTTACCGCCCTTAGACACCAGGATACCCGCCTCCACCATACCGGCCACACTCGTGTTCTTGGCCGTGGAGAGAGTCTCGGCCTCACCGTAGGCACCCTCGTTGAAACCAAGCTGCTCAAACCAAGCCAATGCCCAGCGGCTGTCGGCGTCAAAATCTCCCTCTTGCTCGGCCAGGGCTTCGTCCAGGGTCTGGTTGATAAGCATCAACGCCTCGCGTACTGAGAGCAGCTTGCCCTCTGCATCGAGTACCCTGGCGTAACGCGTATAGACCGCCATGCCCGGCCCGATAGCCGCCTGGGCCAAATCTACCGGGGCGATGTTTCCTCGCTGCATGAGGGCCAGCGTCACGGGCAACTCGGCCTTGAGCGCGGCCATAAATTCTCGGCGCGTGGCAGTGATCGCATCGGCTACGTGTTTTCTGCAAACGAGGACAATGCTGGAGGCTAGGGCGTTGGAGCCGGAGCCGATCATGCGGTTGCCGAGTTCGGTTCGCATCGGCCATGTTCCGGTAACGGCGAAGCCTGCCCTAATCACAGCGTCGAGAAAGGTTTCCCAACCGGTGCTGGCGGTGCCGGTATCACCCTTACTCTCAGATTGTTTAAAAGCGTAATAGATTGTGACTGGGAAGGCCGGGTGTGCCTGCCTTGCGAGTCGATGCATGGCCTGAGTCATGCCATTAAGAAAAAACGCCTCCGCCGCCTGCTTGGTGCCGTGGCGGTAGGGCGTGGCCACTAACTCTTCAGCCTTGGGCACGGCCAACGTTGCAAAGAGGTCGGGGAATACGGGCTTCAACGAGCGGCGCAGCCAGACATAAAAGAAGTCAGAGAGATCGGCATAGCCAATATTGTCATAGTAGGGCGGGTCTGTGGAGATGACTTTATCCTTGCTTGAGTCTTGCGTGGTTGCATCAGATTGGATGGCAACTCCATGCTCGCCTCCGGTGACGCTGATACCTTTGGTCGTGTAGTCAAGCGAGTTCTCAAGACTCCCAGACTGAGTCGAGAACGGATTGACCTCGGCAAAATCCCACGACATTGGAATCGCATGTCTCGCAAAAGTATTGCGGGTCTTTGTTCCCCATGTCGCCCCGCCTGCGTCCCAAGTGCAGATTGTGGTCATTCGATCTGTAAGGCTGCTGATGACGAGACCGAGATATACTCCCACCGCATCGGCGTACGCCTGCGCTCCATTACCGCCCTCGGTGAGAGACTTGTCATCGACGGCCAGCCCCGCAGCCAGAGCGTCGTTCTTCACTCGCCCACGAACCTCCTGTACCAGGTCGGAGAAAGTTGTCAGCGCCACGAGCTGTCGAGGAATGAAGAGGTCGCGCCACCTTGTCATCCCATACTCCTGAACTCGAAAACCGAGCGCTTTTTTAGGCAAGTCCGTCTCAGGAACGTCGATGGGGTTTGCTTTCTGCACGATTGCTCAATCTCTGGCGTTGGTGACAGATAGATGCGTTGACGCTCGCCATCAGCTACGACGGCCATCAGCCGCGTACTCATTCGACCGGCTTTTGCCTCTGCTCTGAGATAGTCAAACGGCACGGGCGTTCCTGACATCAGACAAAGGAACCTACTGCCACTGCTGCCCGATTTAGTGCCGCGTTTTGCCGCCTCAGCATCGTTGGATTTTCCCATTTTCACCGTAAATCGGTAGTCGCTGCCTTCGATCACCGGCTCGACGTACGCCTCATTCCCCTTCATCTTCGAGAGCATAAAGGTGGAGGCGAGCGGTACATCCGCCTGCGCAAAGGCTGGGTTCGGGCTCTTGACCGTGCGCGCCCACAGCCAGGCGATCACGGTGAGCTTCTGACCCACAAGCGGCTTCAGGTCCGGCCTCTCTTTGGCCATCTCCGCCATGATCTCGACCTTGGGGTAAAGGTGGCCGATGCGTTTCTCGGCTTCATCACGCATCCACCGGCCGTAATAGCGGACATCCTCAGCTATACCCTGAGTTCCGCGCCAGAGACCAGCTTTGACAGGGTTAACACGATCTTTGATCGACCTTTTCGGCCTCTGAATACCCAGCGAATCCTGTCCAAAAAGACTTTTTCGGCTCTCCGGGTTCACTGGTGGTTGGCCAGCGAATTTGGGCGGAATCTCGATCATGGCTTTATTGATCAGCACCGCCACTGGGTTCAGGTCGGAAGCAAAGCTTTCCAGACCAAGCCGCTGTGCCTCCAACGGCAGTGAGCCCCCACCGGCAAATGGGTCATGGAAGGCGGGCAGCTTATGGAGGTCGAAGAGTTCGTTAGCCCGTGGGTGATCGGCGTTCTCGTCACAAGTGGAGCGCCAACTTTTCCAGATCTCGTCTCGCGCCTGTTGCAGGACCTCCTCGCTGGTGGTGTTTTCCCACAGCACCAGTTCTTCGATGATGCGGAACAACCGCTGGCGTTCCTTCTCCTGGGCCTTTTCGGTGGGGAAAATATCCGGATGCGCCGATGGATCGTCCACCATTTGAGCAAAGATCACCGCCCGCGCTGCTGCCAAAGGGCGTCGCGCCCACCACAAATGCAATGTGCTCGGGTGGCCGTGACGGATTGACTTCTCTCGCGCCGCGGCCTTGTTGATGGAATCCAGCGGCAGAGCGACTTCGATCAGTTTTTTCTTGTAAACCAATTAATACCCTCTATTTCAATCTTGTTGAGAAAGCTCTATTAGGTTCGTGATGCGCTCGTGAAGAGACTGAAGCCGTTCGATATCAAGCCCATCAAGCCATGAGTCCAAGTTTTGGTCTATAATGTCTTCGGGCGATTCTGGTGGAATAACCTGAAATTATCTGTATCGGAAACCAAAACCAAACGGGTAAAATAATATATTTATATATATAGTTCTGACATGGCTGAAGAAAGATAATGATATTATTTAGCAGGCACGCTACATAAAAAGCCAATTTATGCTATGGGCTCGTGGGCGCCCGCGATACCAATGTCGCCTTGTCTCTTTCAGCGAACGCGGTAATCTGCCCACAGAATGAGTCTACGCTCCATCTGACCAGCCCAGCAAACATCGTATCGATTTCGGCGTGATACTTTTCTATAATGGCTAACAGATCCTTGCTTGGCCAACATTCTTCCGCAGCCTGAAGACAACACGCATCGATCTTGCCGTTGTCACCGGAGTAATCGCAAAGGTTCTGGAGATAAGCAACCGCCTCATCATGCAACGTAAATCCATCGATAATTCGATTCCCTTTGAACAGTGGTGTACTGCCATTCTCATAGCCTTCGTGGACCAACCAGTTCCTCACGTTGTAACTTACTTTGAGCGGCCACTTGTATGCTTGCCGAAGGTGAAAATGGGCACCGAAACCAAGAGTGTCTTTCTTATCCATGAAGTCCTCGTATGCTTTGGGGTTCTGTTTATGGTTCTCGGTCAATGCAGGTATCCCCGCCAATCTCCCGCATACATTGGCAGACGGTCGTAAATGGACCAAGTGACTGCGAAATACGATATCAATGCCAGGTGCCTGGCTACCGAGAAATCCATTTCGATTGTTCCATGGATGACGATATTGAGGCCGCGTTCCTTGAAACTTTTATCAGAAGAAACGTTGAGCACAGCTTCCCAAGCCTTGTCACGGGCGATAAAGAGCCCAGTTGTTGAAGCCAAAACATGATGGTGGATGGCCTTTTTTTTCCAATACTCATAACACCCGGCCGGCAGCCTGGTTCCGTGTGCCGACTGAACATGAGTCCAGGCCCCCTTGAGTTGCAAAGCACTCTTTTCAACTTGATCCTTTAACTCAGCCATTGGCATGTTCCTCCGCACGTTCTTGCGCCCGTTTGAGATCGGCTTCAGCGCAGCGTAATGCCCACTCGCGATATTCACGCAATGGAGAATCCTTCCGTTCAGCTCTGAACATTCGGGCGGCGGCGGCGCTCATTCGTCGATAGTACTCCGAGACTTCTCCTACAACACTCGTGATAACCTCGGACTCTTGTCGGGACAGGCCGGAATATACGCTCTCTCGTTCTTCACGTCTTAGTACTTGGGCCTGCTGGCAGATCGGACGCGCAATGATCGCCCATTCCTCTGATGCGTCCGAATAGGCTGACGCGAGATAAGCCAAACGCGTGAGGTCATCAACACCGATGGATCGATTCTTCTTTAGATATTCCTCGACGAACGTACCCACACAGTGTCCCGAGGGGTTGAGCTGCGCAATGTATTTTGGCATCCAGTAGATGGCCACAAAACCAGGCTCCAAAGCGAGAAGGCAGAAATCATGGAAGGCTTTTTCCTCTTCTGCATCAGTTTCGTCGAATCTGCACCAGTCGGCGACGCTGAAATCGCCGGGTAGAACCTGGAAGGATTCGCCTGACGCCAGGTTATACCCAAGTTCCATACGGGATCGAATACATCTCATTAATCGAGACATCGTGAACTTAAAACCAGACCTTTCACGCAGGTCCATAAATTGGTCAAGATTGAACAGATTCCCGTCCAGGCCAAACTCTGCGATCATGTCGATGATCTCCGCCGTAGGTATCTGCTCCGAGGGCCACTCGAACCGCCACACCGAGATGTCCATTGCCAATATGAAGCGGCGCATCGCTTCGCTGGCCTCTTTGGGTTTAGCCTTTATCTCGGCCAGGCGACTACGCAGGCGTGACCTAACCATGCCCCAGTTCACCAGCGCAAACGCTCCGAGCAGGGAAAACCATTCGAGGTCGGAGAATTCAGCCTCATGATGTATAATACATTCCAATTCAAGTTTTGTTACCCTGCCGGTCGAATCTGGATGGGGATTAGAGTATAGGGCATAGAGAAATCTCTCCTTAGCCTGAGTCTTGGCCAGAATCTCTGTGAGCTTTGCACCGACAGCCGTTACATCTTCCGCTTCTTTTACGCGTCTCAAATATATCTGGCAGATATAAACGGCAAAACGCCAGGCCGGCTCGTTATTGTTTTCAGCTTGACCAAGAACCATCAACACATAAGACGTCAGTGGGTTGGTCGGACCATCCGTGAAAGGGGTGAATAAATCAACTAAGGCATAGGCGAGGTATGAGATACGTTCGAAGTCAGCCCAATCATGACCTTGCCGGACGACCTCCAGGTAGCGATTGGTCTCGTTAAAGAACTCGACAAAGGTATCAGTTTCGGTGGCAGTCCTGAGAATGCCAGCAATTCGCTCTGTCTCCGGGACCAATGCTTCATCCGCGTCGGGTCGAAAGAAGTCATGCAATCGCCAATGTGAGAGACTGTTGTAAATACCCTCGCACTGGCGAGCCATGACCAGTGGATCGTCCTCTTGTCCATATTTCAAATACCAGGACCACAACTTGCGAGCGTGAGCGGCTTCCTCAATCGTGAGCGGAACAGGCGGCGATTGCATGATGTAGGCACACCTAGTGAGGTCGTCTATAAGAATGCCCTGATAGGCTGAAACATCTGTCTCTATGAGTCCTCCTTGAAGCACGAATCGGTGATACTGCTGGTGCGATTCAGCCAGAACTTGCCACATCTGGAATCGGAGCTCTAAATCAGTGCATGTTTTCAGGGCCTTGATAAATATCTTCCTGACTTCTATAGCCTTTTGCCATTCATGACTGCTCGGAGCCAACACTTGCGTGACAAAGGACATGCTATGATTCGAGACCCATTCCAGGGATCGCCTCTCAGGGCTCAACAGTGACTTCAATATCAGACTGACGAATGGCCAGGAATCTAGTAAGCTTAACTTTTCCTTAACAATCTCATGGGCCGGGGATAGATAGACCCTCCAGTTCCGCGACTCACATAATAGCCGTTCAAGCAGTTCATGGGGGCTCTTACCCCGAGATATATGTTTGGGTTGCTTCTCGCCTGCCCATGTTATCAACTCACGGAACTCGTTCAAGTAACGTTGGGCCACAGCGTCGTCCTGAACCAACTCGGCGAGTTGGAAGAGTGTCCATGACAGTTCCGATAATAGGGCGGAATGAGTGAAAGCTTGTGCCCCCCAAAGGGAGTCCTCTATTTTACTATCCTCTTTTTTGTTTTCTCGGATAGTTTTAAGGACGTCCATTGCGCTTTCCGGATCGGCAGATCCCGCTTGCTCAACCAATCTGAAGAGTCTGTATTGGTCCATGATAGTGCCAGCCCGCGCCATCGTGACCAGAAGGACAAAAATGGGTTTGAAGAACGAGAAGCCTTCAGATGAATCTAGCCGCGATCGGGTGAGGTGCGAAAGCGAACTGAGGCCCCGGTCAACTGCCGGAACCTGGCCATTGACCAATTTATCGATAAGTATCTTCCCTGCCATGCTGACCTGGAATGCGCCATTCTCCTCTTCCAACAACCAACTGCTCAGGATACATTCCCGGATGATGAGAGGCTCGACAGCGTACATCCGCTTATCGATACCCCAGTTGTGGACCAGACCGGTCTTGACAAGATCGCCAAGATATTGGCGCACTTTTGCTTGAGGCATTCCAAGTCCATTCAGGAAACTAAGTTCTGTCTGTCCTTCGACGTCGACATCCAGTCTCAAAAATCCCCACAGTGACAGCCAACGAAGTAACTGTTCAACGTCATCTGTTTTCATCGCTCCGAGACAGGAATTCACATAAACGGTAGCAAAATCGTCTAGTTGCAATGGCGGAACGGAAAGTTTCCCTCTCTTGACCAATTCTGCCACCAGGCACAACCAGCCCGGTACCCGGCCTGTGTATTTGCACACCTGATGGAGAAACGATTCCTCCATCTCTCCCTGTAGGTTGTCTTTAAGGAGTTCCTTGGCCTGAACCTCGTTCAATGGTTTCAACTTCAACGAATCGGCTATTTTGGGATGTGTTTTGTACCGCTGCAGCATCGCGGCCTTTTCAGATCGACAGGAAAGGATGACCTTCCAGTTTCGGCGCTCGGCAGTTGTTAATTGCTCAATTACTACCCCCAGTAAACCGGGATCATCAGGATCATCTAGAGCTACGCACGTACGCCGACTACTATTTAATAGGTAGAACCAGCGTGATGACCGAGCCATCGTTTGTGGCAAAGCCCAGAGGACGCGCCAGCCTTCTTCTGCCAGTAAGACCATGCACTCATAAAGCAGACGCGACTTGCCGATCCCTCCCGGCCCAATGACAGGCAAAATGCGCTTATCTGGCGAGTCTATAAATTCCTTGATGCCTTGCATCTCCCTTTCGCGTCCAACCATGGGTTTGTCAAGTGCGCCGCTACCGATACACGAATCATTGAGTAGATCATGGGCTTCCTTAAGCCCAATCAGCACCCGGTTCTCTCCACCAAAGAAGGAATCACGAATGTGTGCATTATCATCAAGTTTGACATTTAACTGCTCAATACCCCAATATTCCGCCATCAAACCATTCTTCATGAACTCAGGGACGATCTTATCTTCCCATTTGACTTTATCGTTCGGATTGACTAACAAATTAGTGACAAGTACCCAACTTCGGACATTTTGCCAATGTTTACAATTTTGATGCGAGGTCTCGCGATACTTTTTTATCTTTTCCAGTTCCTCTATCGCCAAATTCAAAGCAACATCCATCAGCATATCTTTCCGATACTTGGCCTGGTAGACGACAAAGCCGTCGGCAGAGCGGGCATCTTGACCTGCATCCTTACCGGGACGACCAAACAAGATAGTCTCTGGATCCTCGGCATACAGAATAGAATGGACTAAAGATTCAAAGGTGCCACCATCTTGAATCATTGCCCAGTTCGGTATAGCCATAGTTGTATCTCCTCAGTATAACTGATAATCATCTGGGTATCTCCGCTCTATCCAGCAGCTCGGCGAAGTCGTAATTGACGCTTGTCACACCGAAGTCTGGCTCACGTTGAAAGGGCTGTCGCACATAGTGGACGCTGTGTGAGTCTCTATCTATGAACTCGACTATGGCCAGGATGAAATCGTCCGGCTTATTGAGTGAGTAGAGGATTTCGTTTCTGGTTACCGTGATCGTCGGAGCGCCGGTGATGCGGCCTTTTACCTCGATAAAGCGTAGCTTGCCTGTGCCGGGAACGCGGCTTTCGACATCGTAGCCGAGCTTTTCCAGCTCGCGGTCGGTCGGCACGAAGCCGAGGTTGCGCTCGACTTCCATGACGATGGAGCGAGCCTTCGCCGCCACAGCCTGGGTATCGGTTGATGGTCCAGGAACCGGCAGACCCTTCATGGCCGCAAACAAGCCCATCGGCACCACCAGCAGACCGCCGAGGACCACCGGCGGCAGAGGCGAAATCTGGGCTTCGAGTTTCAGGTCATCCATCCGTTTGCGCAACCGCGCTTCAAGTACATCGGCGCGTTTGCTGGATTCACTCGAATTGAGCCGGGCATTAGGTTTGCCGGCTTGCTCCTGGAGTTTGAGTTCCTCGGCCCGGTGATCCCAGTAATGAATTTCTTTAGTGAGCCGTTCCTTAACCGCCGCCACGGTCTTGGCAATGAGTGCGAGTTTGCCGTCTCGAACCTCAGCCAAATGTTCCGGCACGACATGGGCCACGGCATAACCCTGCGCTTTCTGCCCCAGACCGCGGGTGATCCACGAACACTCGGGCCGATCTAAGATCGCCTCCACGCCCGGCTCGCCCTCAGCTAAAGGCCGATAGTCGAGATATGGGGCGTAATGCACGTGGCGAGTAGTGCCGTCTGCATCCAGCTCGACGTAGAGCATCCGTTTGGAGACGACACGACGCTCGCCAGAACGTGTCAAGCTGGCATCTTGAATCGCATGTTCAAGATAAAACAGAACACGTGGTTGAATGCCGGTGTCGCGCTCGTCAACCAGTATCGCGCCGCGTTTTAAGAGGTCCCGATTCCGTTCGAGGGTGAGATCGATGACCGAGTCAAGCAGAGGATGACCAGGGCAGACAAAGGCAGCCAATGGCTGCCCCTGCGGCGCCACCAATGATTTTTCAAAGGCGATGCGCTCGTAGCGCTGCAGCACCGGCTCCCCTATACCGATTAGGCGGTCGCGGTTGCGTACGGTGGCCGGAACGTGGGTAATCTCATACCGGCGAGTCTCGCGCTGCTTGGCCGTCCCGCCCAGGAGGCGAAAAGATTTGAGAAAAAATGACTCGACGTAATGCGGTTGCAGGCGACGGGCCTCAGCCCGTTCCATGGCTTCACGAATGTGATGAACCCGACTAACATCCATGGCTTCAACGGCGAGAGCCCTTTCTTCGAGAAGGTCCTGGAGTTGGCTGCGGTCGAGGGCATTATCTAGCGCTGTGGTCAGGCGGGCGCGCACCTCGGGCTGATCGCCGTAGCGAATGGCTTGGATCAAAAGATCACGCAGGGGTTTGCCCTCAAACTGGAGTTTACCGAGCACATCGAACACCTGGCCGCCGAGGGCCTGGCGGGCCTGCTCCAACTTTTCCAGCAGTTTGAGATAAACATCACCTTCGCTGGTTTCTTCGGCCACCAGGTTCCACAGGTGACACACCTCGGTCTGGCCGATACGGTGGATGCGGCCGAATCGCTGCTCAAGACGGTTAGGATTCCATGGGAGGTCATAGTTGACCATCAGGTGAGCCCGTTGCAGATTTATGCCTTCACCCGCGGCATCCGTGGCCAGCAGTACCTGCACCTCACTATCATGTTTAAAGGATTCCTGTGCCTTCATGCGATCTTCGCGGCCCATACCGCCGTGGATCATGACCACGGCCTCCTTACGGCCGAGCAGTGTGGTGATGCGGGTCTCAAGATAGTTCAAAGTGTCGCGATGCTCAGTGAATATAACGAGCTTATGATGCGGCGAGGGTGTGATCGGGGGGATCGGGCTGGCACCATAGGGGGCAACCGATTCGGCCACGCGACCGGAGACAGCCCTAGTGGTAAATATCTCCCCCAAAAGGCTGGCCAGTTCACGCCATTTAGTGTCTGCACCGCTGCGACGCACGCCGAGAGCGAGCTTCTCCAGACCTTTCAAGGTAACGATTTCGGCCTTTAATTCGGCGATGGATCGCGCAGCGGTGGCCTGATCGAGTATCTTCTCCTCTTCAGCCTTGAGTTCGTTGTCCGGTGCGTCTTCCATGTCCTCCACATCCTCAGCGTCCAGAGCCGGAAGGTCGGGCATGATAGTTGACGGAGCTTGGCCTCCGCGTTGGAGCACTTCGAGTTCGCGTAATCGGCTTTCCAGTTTTTCTCGACGGCGATGAACTGACTGGTAGATTGCTTCAGGTGAGGAAGCAAGGCGGCGCTGCAGGATGGTGAGAGCGAAGCCGACGGTCCCGGCGCGCTTGTCATTTTCAAGAGCCTCGGCCCGGTTGAACTCCTCACGCACGTAGTCGGTGACCGCCTTATATAGCTGGGCCTCCTCCGCCGAGAGCTTATACGGCACGGTGTAAGCGATACGCTCGGGAAACAACGGCGTACCGTCGAACTTGAGTAAGCGCTCCTTGACCATCCGGCGCATCAGGTCTGAGACATCAACCACATGGACCCCGTCACGGAAACGACCCTCAAAACGGTCGCCGTCGAGTAGGGCCATGAAGAGCTGGAAGTCCGTCTCCTTGCCGTTATGTGGCGTTGCCGTCATCAGCAGAAAGTGTCGCGTAAGAGTAGACAGAAGCTGGCCGAGCCGGTAGCGTTTTGTGTACTTCGTCTCGGAACCGAAGACCGTGGCAGACATCTTGTGCGCCTCATCACAGACCACCAAATCCCAGCGGCAATCCGGTGCCTGGAGCTTCTGCTGTATACCCTCATTGCGTGAAAGCTTGTCGAGACGGGCGATGACAAGGTTGGTCTCAAGAAACCAGTTGCCGATGCGAGATGCCCCCAGTTTATCATTGGTGAGGATCTCGAAAGGTAGATGAAAGCGGCGGTAGAGCTCGTCCTGCCATTGCTCGGCGAGACTGCCAGGACAAACGATGAGACAGCGATGCAAGTCGCCACGGGCGATTAGCTCTTTGATGAGCAGGCCGGCCATGATGGTCTTTCCGGCACCGGGGTCGTCGGCGAGGAGGAATCGCAGCGGTTGACGCGGCAGCATGGCTTCGTAGACCGCCGTAATCTGGTGCGGTAGCGGATCCACAAGTGAGGTGTGGACAGCGAGCACCGGGTCGAAGAGGTAGGCCAGGCGGATACGATGTGCCTCAGAAACCAGGCGGAACAGGGCGCCGTCTCCGTCGAAACTCCAGGGTCGGCCTTGCTCCACGAGATCGAGGCGGGCCTCGTCGTCTCGATAGAGTAGTTCGTTCGCCACCTTGCCGGCTGGCGTTTTGTAGGTGAGTTCAAGGGCCTCGGAACCAAACCACTGCACACTGCTGACCGTAACGAGGCAGTCCGGAAGGAGGCCACGCACAGCGGCGTTAAGCTGAAGGTCTTCGAGTCGAATCATTCGAGATACCTAATCTCTCATTATAAGGTCAGTTTGATGCTTGCCGTCCTCCGTGCATTCTTTCAGACGATCATGATTTAGCCGGGCGTGAGCTATTTCGTAGAAATACTCCACACTAATTCACAGTGATTCATCCTGGGAAACAGCTAAGACATCAAACCTCATCGATTATTTTCTTTGAACCCACCTGCAAATGTAGCTGGCGCTTTTGCAATTTTATTGCAGACTCTCCTGCAAGGAATCATCATTCTTGGTTTTCTTACCGAGTATATCTGATCTTTACCGATTAAAAACTGGATTTTTTTTGAGACTTCTGATCGTAATTGGCCTCTGACGAGACGAATATCGGGCCTGCATTGCTCATATGATCAAATGATTTCTTGTAGCCTATTATATTGCAAATTAAACAGTGTTACCACCATTAACAGAATCAATCTATGTACGGGACAAAAGTTCAGGGTAATATATAATTGGTTGTATTAGTTGTTTATTAAGTAATGATTCCACTAATATTTTTATAATATTGATAAGACGACCTTTTCTGTAATATCGGTTAACCAGGGCATCCCGAAGTGAACCCAGGCCATAGCGGAAGATAGCTTTCGCCTTTCGGCCATGCTTCTTTATGGGAATGGGTTTCTGCTCAACCATCCACTCACCCGTAAGGTGGCACCAACAGAAGGCAATGGCTAACAAGGCCACCATCTTACTTATTCGCTCAGGGTCTGTGATGTGGGTGGATTCGAAATTGAACCCTCTGCTTTTTAAGCAACCGAAGAGAGTTTCTATTTCCCATCTTTGTGCGTAGTCTTCCATCGCAGTTTCGGGTTCCTTGTCTGTGACTATTATCAGATATTCACCAGTAGGAAGAATCATGCCGATGATAAATAGTTCAAGGCCATAGACTAACCGCTCTCCGTCCAGGATTTGGGCTTCGTTGGTTTTTAATCCTCGAAAGAGATCTTTCACAGAGACAAGCTGCCCCCTTGAATTGGTGACCAAGGTGTTTTCTTTTTGGACTTTGGACAAAATTGGTCGGCATAGCCGGTTTTTTTGAATCATTGTATGGACATCTCCGGCGTGAAGGTTTAAGAGTAGAGGGAACAAATTCCTCCACTCAAATTCCGGATGACGCCATGCATACCCGTACAAAAGAATTCGTCCAGTTTCGTGATAGATTGTATAACTTCTTCCCCCGAAGAGCGGATGCGACCATGAACCTCATCGATGCCATCTCCGGCAACACCTCTGCCAGATCGGTAGCCGAACTGTCACTCAACCCACTTTTTGAGAGGGAATACCCCAGCCTCTATAACGCTGTTCAGAACTTCTTCGTGCCCACAGACCCTGAACACTCTAAATCAGAGCGTGATCGCCACCAAATAGAGATAATGCGTATTATTAGTCAGTTATGCCCACATCCCCAAGATCGTAGCTTTTGGCTTTTGGGATTGGATGTGACTCCGGCCCCACGGCCCTTTTCGCCCTCGTTAGAGGACCGGAGCATCGTCTATTATCCAAATCCAGCGCCGGGGAACAACCCAATAGCTGTAGGACATCAGTATTCCACCCTGGCCGTATTGCCTGAAAAGAAGGGGGCCGACATCCCTCCCTGGGTCATTCCCCTATCAGTCCGGCGGGTACCTACCGGCCAGAAGGGTACCGCGACAGGTGCAGACCAATTAGCCGCTTTGCTGGGTGATGACCAATTACCCTTTGGGAAATCGCTATGTGTGTCCACATGTGATAGCGCATACGGCGCCGTCACGTTTGTTTCCAAGGCGGCCGATCACCAAAATTCCGTCGTCATAAGCCGGGCGAGAGGGAATCGTAGTTTCTATCGTTCGCCTGAGAAACCAACCGCTAATATTGGCCATCCCGTTTGGTATGGAGAGAGATTCTCACTCAAAAACCCAACGACATGGCATGAAATAGACCGTTCCGCCTCGACAACCTACACCACCAAAGCCGGCCGTGAATGCCATGTTCAGATAGCCGCATGGGATAATATGCTAATGAAGGGGAAAAAGGGCATTCCAATGCACAAATACCCCTTCACTCTTATCCGCATCACGGTCACTGACGTCCATGGAAACCCGGTATTCAAACGGCCCCTATGGCTTATCGTGGTTGGCAAACGCCGGTCAGAAATAGATTTGGTTGAGGCATGGCAAGCCTATAGCCAGCGCTACGATGTGGAACATTTCTTCCGCTTCGGAAAGGCCAGGTGCCTCATGAATTCATACCAGACTCCGGAGGTCGAACACGAGGAAAACTGGTATGAAATCGCTGCCCTGGCATATGCCCAACTCTGGGCTGCAGCTACCCTGGCGGTTACCGTTCCAAGGCCTTGGGAACGCTATAGGCCGATTTCCACCGACCCCAGGACATTACCAGGACCGGCCATGGTCCAACGGGACTTCGGAAGAATAACTCGCCAGTTTGGGACACCGGCCGCCTCGCCCAAACCCCGAGGTAAATCCCTGGGCAGGGAGAAAGGCTACTCCCCAGGGAAGCGAACACGGCAGCCGATCATCTTCAAGGGGACCAAAACTGGCTCCACACTGGCTGGCAACGGCTAAAATAGTACAACTTTGGATTCAAAAAAAATGCCTCGACACCTCCTCACTGGGTCAGTGGAGTAGTTTGTCCAAAGTCCAATTTCTTTGATCCGTATCTTTATTGAAATTCCCAAATATAATAGGAAGGAGAACCACTCTTGGCCAATGAACTCACGGTCGGCGACAATGCATTTAATCCGTTCGACTCCAAAGGTGGTTACGAACCGCTCTATTAAAGTGATTCTTTCATCTGTATTTGAGTTGCCTTTCTTCGATAAAGGAATCCAAAGAATTGGAAAGGCGGTTCCCTCATATGCGATGCCAAGGA
>JADFXS010000377.1 GCA_015233515.1 Deltaproteobacteria bacterium
CATTCTTGTTCCGGCCACGCCGACCGATTTCCCTTCGAATCTGGTCGACATGCACGAATTCAGAATATTGATGAAAAACACCCGAAAGCATGTCATCGCCGAGGCCCAAAACGGCGCCAACCTGAAAAAAATATTCCGCATGGCCGAATTGGTGGCCGGATCGTCTGACGCCTTGAGAGATCGCCCTTTTCTTTCGATTTTGGTCTGCCTGACCAGTCCATTGACTATCAGAGCGGATGCCGCTGAACTCATTATCGAGAGCGGACGGGCCGGGATACCGCTCTTCATCGAGGCCGGCCCGATGTGCGGTGGGACCGCTCCGGCGACCTTGGCCCAAACCCTTATTGACGCCAACGCCGAACTGCTGGCCAGTTTCGTTCTGGCCAAGCTGGTCAATCCGAACGTGCCGATAGTCTATGCCTCCTGGGCTCGTATTTTGGATATGAAATCCGCCGGTGTTTCTCACGGGGGTCCGGAGTTCGGCCTGTTAAGGACCGGGACGACCCAAATGGCCAAGTTTTACGGCCTGCCGAGCGGTGGCGGCGGAATTTTAGCGGATTCCAAATTGATCGACGCCCAGTTCGGGATGGAGAAGCTGGGGACAGCTCTTTTTCCGGCCTTGGCCAGAACCAACATGATCGTCGGCATGGGGCTCCTGGCGGATGAGAACGCCATCAGCCTGGAAGCCTTGGCCATCGATAACGAGATTACCGGTTGGGTCAATCGGGCGCTCCAGGGAATCAGGGTGACCGAGGAAACAACCGATATCAGTGTTTTTGAACCTGTCGGTCCCGGCGGCGACTTTCTTCAAGAAAAACACACCCGTCAGAATTACCGGCAGGAGATGTGGATCCCCCAACTGATGGAACGAGGCATGCTCGTCCATGGCGTCGATCCCGAACCCAAAAGCATGCTCCAAAAAGCAAAGTCGATCATCACCGGTCTTTTGGCCAAATTTGAACCACCGACATTGCCGGAGAATATCGACAAGGAATTCGAATCCATCATCAGACAGTCATAAGCCGGGAGGTCAGGTCATGGCTTTTAATAAAAATGATTTCATGGTCCAACTAGTGGCGGAAGTAGCCAAGTTTGATGAAAAAGGCCTGGGCGATTTGTTGGATAAAGGTTTGGCCGAGGGCGTCGATCCCGTGGAAATGATCAATGACGGCCTTACGGTAGGTTTGAGGCTGGTTGGCGACCAATTCGCCCAAGGAATAATCTTTCTCCCCGAACTGATCCAGGGTGGTCAGATCATTACAGAAGCGGTCAACTCCCTTAAGGATAAGCTCGTTAAAGGCAGCGTCGCCGCCGACAAAGGGACAGTCCTTTTAGCGACCGTCAGGGACGATGTCCACGATATCGGCAAAAATCTGGTCAAGGTGATGCTGTCCGCCGCCGGTTACCGCATCCTGGATCTGGGCAAAAATGTCACCAATGAAATTATCCTAAAAAAAGTTGTCGAGCTCAAGCCGGATGTTGTCGGGTTGTCCGCCCTTCTTTCCACGACCATGCCTCGTCAAAAGGAAGTCATTGAAGCGATCCGGGAAGCGGGTATCAGGGACAAAGTCAAAATTATTGTCGGTGGTGCGCCGGTTACCCGTAATTGGGCGGAACAAATTGGTGCCGACGGCTTTGCTGAGGACGCAGCCAAGGCCGTTGTGGAGGTAGACCGTCTTTTCGGCCGCAACTGAAATCCCCGGCTTACGGTTAGGGTCAAAGGAGGGAAAAGATTGGATACCGATTCCAGTTCGATTTTGGAAATCAAAGACCTGACCATGGCCTTTGGAGGGTTAATCGCCTTTCACGATATCTCCTTCGATATCAAAAAAGGCCAAATCATAGGCTTGATCGGTCCTAACGGAGCCGGAAAAACCACTTTGATAAACTGTATATCGGGTGTGTATCAACCGATAGCCGGCGATATCACCTTCAAGGGTCAATCCCTAAAAAAATTACGACCCCACCAAATCTGTCGGCTGGGTATCGGCCGTACCTATCAGATCCCCCGTCCTTTCTTGAACATGACGGTAATAAATAACTTACAGGTCTGCTCCAAAAGCCGGCACACGGAAATCAACTGGCTTTTGGAGCTGACCAATCTATGGAACAAGCGGCATCAGTTGGCCAAGACCTTGACTTTCCAGGAAAGGAGACAATTGGAGTTCTGCCGGGCCCTGTCCGTGGAGCCCGATCTTCTGCTCTTGGATGAAACCATTGCCGGGCTCAATCCGGCTGAAGTCGAAGAGATGATGGTCCTGCTCAGATACGTCCACCAGAAAACCGGCATAACCATTCTCTGGATCGAACACGTTATGCAGGCCATCATGAACAATGCCCATCACATTGTCGTCCTTCACCAAGGGAGCTTGATCGCCCGGGGGACCCCTCAGCAAATCGCCAATGACTCCAAGGTGATCGAGGCCTATCTGGGCGAAGAGTATCAATTCAAAAAGGAGGCCGAGACAAATGCTGCTGCAAGTTGAGAATCTTTCCGTCTTTTACGAAGGTCTCCAGGCGCTGTACTCGGTCTCATTTACCATCCAGGCCCATGAATTTGTCAGCATCCTGGGACCCAACGGCGCCGGCAAGTCCACCCTGTTACAAGCTATCGCCGGTTTGCATCGAAACGCCCAGGGTCGGATTATTTTCGATGGTTCCCCCATCCAGGGCACCCCTTCGCACCTGGTCATCTCGAGAGGGATCGCTCTTATCCCCGAAGAGGGATGGCTCTACCCGATGATGTCCGTGGCGGAAAATTTATTGATGGGCGCCTATTCGCCAAGGGCCAGACCCAAGGCGAAAATCAGTCTGGATTTCGTATATAACCTTTTCCCTCGTTTAAGGGAGCGGCGAAACCAAATGGCGGAAACCTTGAGCGGCGGCGAACGCCAAATGCTGGCGGTTGGCCGGGGGTTGATGGGGCAGCCCAAGTTGCTGGTCTTGGATGAACCTTCACTGGGACTGGCGCCGATCGTTATCAGAGACATCATGGACACACTGGAAATGCTGAACAAAGAGGAGGGAATCACCATACTGATGACGGAACAGAACATCTTCCAGGCCTTGCGTATAAGCCATCGAGGCTACGTCATGGAAAATGGTCGTATCACTTTGGAGGGCGCCAGCGATGACCTGCTGGCTAATGATCACATCAAGAAGGAGTATTTGGGTATTTAACGACAAACAACTTAGGAGGATACGATGGCTCGATTTAAATGGGCAATCATTTGCGGTGTGGTGTTCCTTTTTCTTCTCAGCCCGGTCTTGGTCTCGGCTGAAGGCGAGATCAAGTTTGGCCTATCCTCTCCACTGTCTTCGGGTGATTACAAATCCGGACAACTTAACGTCCAGGCGGCTGAGCTGTTTATCGATGAGATAAACGCCAAAGGTGGACTACTGGGAAAGAAAGTCGCTTTGGTCAAGGCTGACGACGAAGGCAAGCCCGCCGTTGGGGTTACCGCCATGCAGCGTTTGGTAGGCCAGAATGTTTCCGCCATAGTCGGC
>JADFXS010000378.1:0-2883 GCA_015233515.1 Deltaproteobacteria bacterium
CCATAGGTTGGGAAGCTCATTTATTTAGGGGCTGCGTATAGGGTAGCGCTGCCCGCCCCTCGGGGCTTGAAGAAAGGTTTGGTTATAAGACTCTCCAACCCCGGCGGCCCGAAGCGCCGATTCCAGAATTCCAGCCAGCATACCAGGCCGGAGCCGGGCCGGAACTCCTCCAGGGCCTGAGGCTCGGGAGTGTAGCGCCGGATGATCGAAGGGTTGGCTAGGCCGGCCGCAAGGAAGCGGACCGCATCACTTAATTGGCGTCCGTTCTGTTTAAGTCTGTAGAGATCGATGCCCTGACAAGCGGCCAGTTCTGCGATCATGACCAGGGGCTCAATGGCAAAACTCTGGTACTTCAAACACAGTTCATGGCGGGCCATCTCCTCTGGCCAGGCGCCGTCGGGGTTCATCTGCCCGATGGCCCGAATGTATTGATCCAACCCCCAACGGAACAGGACGTCGTCGCCGGCGATCACACCTACGGCCGTAGCAGCCAAACCTCGCCAGTAGGAAAGATTGTTGCGAGCCTCTAAGTTGTTGGGGCCAGAAGACTGGTGGATCATATGGGTGGCCGCTCGTTTCAACCACGCTAACACCGCCTTGCGCTGAGCTGGGTCCAGGGTAGGATCAGCCGCGACCACGGAAAAGGACAAGGCCACGGAACCGATGGTCCAACTCACTTCGAACCAGGCTTGCTTGCTCTCCCGGGCATCGTAATCCAGTAGTGTCCCAGCCCTGGCCCAGTCGTAAAGGATATCCAGCATGCAGCTGGCCTCACTAGAATCCCCGGTGGCCAGATAGCGACCGGCCCCATTGGCCAGGGCCTTCTGCAAATCGAAATATGGCCGCGACAGCCTGCCTTCCTCAGGATTCACCGGGCCGGACACTCCGTGCAGATAATGACCTGGGATTAAAATCCGCCCGGCCGGCGGCCGGGGCTTATGGGCTCCCTGGCAAGAACGTTTTTCCGCGAGCGTGGTCAGTAACCGGGGCTGGGCTGCGGCTTTCAATTCCTCACGCCGGGCTGCCACATCAATAAATGAAGCCCGGGGATTGACCACATGCTCAAAGTTGCCAGCCAGGGTAAGCTTGGCTGGTCCTAGTCCCAAGGTTATTAGTGACACAAGCGAAAAGGTGATAAAGGTTAGGGTGCATATGCCCCTTCCATGCCCAGGTCCTCGGCTGTTTACCAACAGCATAATTGAAAGGCCCCATTTTCCCAAAATTAAGACGGCCCCTTCAACCCAGTTGAAGTATGACACCCTAATTTTCATACCCTTTTTAAACTTAAATCTCGCGCGTCAGATACCGGGCGAACTCAGCTAAAACACGGTCATAATCATGAAAAAATTAGATGACTTTTATTGTAGATAATAGAGAAACTAAAAGAATAGATTTCGTGGGGACGCTCTCGGAGCGTCCCTGCCATAAATCAAGCGAATTACTTTTTCTTTTCGTTTTTGTTATCGAATTCTATACCTTCCTTGATCTCTTTCAGAGCCTGATGAACCGCCTCCAAAGCTTTGGTGCGATGACCGCCGTAATCACGGTCCGCCGCCTGAAGCTGTTGCGCCGCCTTTTGGAGATCCTGGGCCGCGGCTTTCATGTGCGGGTGCTTTTCTCCGCTGTCCGCGGTCATGGCTATTGGTGCCAAAGCCAGAATAGCTACCAAAAGACCAACTGACCACCATAAAAAAATGCTACGAGTTCCTTTTTTCATCGGCTTCTTTCCTCCGTCAAGTATTTTGAGGCATTATTGTTCTTCAGCAAAAAGTGTACACTATGCTCAGACGTATTGTCAATCTGGGCACCCAGCCATTTTGTCTTGACAGAAGAATCCGCGCCACAGTAAATTCAGCTGTGTATAATCTCAGGATTTTCCGAAGGTCCGTAGCCGCCGATCCGGGCGATATCCACCATATCTTTGACACCACTACGTTTTCCCGGCCCAAGCCTGATTTGAGGTAAAGGAAGCGGCGAATTCATTACTCACAGCATGCACTATAAAGAAGGGATGAGAGGATAGTGGATTTCTAACACCTCACAAGAGCTATAGCATGATTTTCCAAGTTTATTCCGGGTCAGTTTGCCGTTCGGCGCTATAGGAACTAAAACGCGAAATCATTATAGTGGTACGAAATAAATCATGTTGACAGTTTAGAGTCTTAATGCAAATTCCCGCAGTGGAAGCATGATCCGGCAGGCGGATGGGGCTAAGTCGATGCCTCGCTCGATCTGCTAAATTCATACACTCAAAGAGAAGGAGACGTTCACATTATGACCAACCACCGGCAGCCGTTGCCGAAAGAAACAAAGTTGGCGATGATTTCTCAATTCCTGGGCTTCATGTTAGATGCTTACGACATGGCGCTGGTCCTGATCATGGCGCCCATACTTACCAAGCTTTTCGCCCCGCCCACGGGGAGCGAGGCTTGGCAGTATCTGTCCATTGTGATTCTCTATTCCATTACCATGGCGGCCAGGCCTGTCGGGTCGGCTATCTTCGGACATTATGCCGACAAAATCGGCCGCCGTCTCCTTCTCGTCATCACTATCGCCGGTGTTGGCCTGATGTCGGTCCTGTCGGCCTTTCTTCCCACCCAGGCGTCGGCGGGGGTGTGGGCTTATGTGATTTTTTCTATTCTGCGCTTTATTTTAGGATGCTTTTTCGGCGGCGAGTATGCCGTCGGCCATACCTTTGCCATAGAACACGCTCCTAGCCATCGGCGGGGTACTATCGGCGGGTTCATCCAGTCGGGCTTTCCGTTGGGCTATGTTTTAGCATCCCTTGTTTTCGCCGCCTTTACTTCCTGGCTGGGACATGAAGCCATGCTGGACTATGGGTGGAGAATTGTTCTGGCCACGGGCGTGATGCCGGTATTCCTG
>JADFXS010000378.1:2929-3507 GCA_015233515.1 Deltaproteobacteria bacterium
AAGGCCAAGGCGACCGGACAGATCGACAAAGCGCCTTTCCTGAGTCTTTTCAAACCGCCGGCGCTGTGGTCCTTTCTCCAGGTCTTCTTTTTCATGACCGGACTTTTCCTGACCGACTACGCGGTGTATGGGTTTCTGCCGAAAATCCTGTGCGGAGAAAATAAGTTCGACACCTCCACTTACGCACTCATCTATGGGTTTGGACTTTTCTGTGCTTTTATCGGCTACAACCTTTACGGTTGGGCGTCCGACTACATTGGGAGAAAAAGGCTTACCCTTTACTACTGCGTTTTCCTCGTTGTCTTGGGAGTGCCGACTTTTTATGTATTGAATCAGGCGGCTCTGGCGAGGAATATACCCTTTGCCGTTCTAGGCGTCATTATGGCCGCCTTGCTGAAACTTGCTTGGGGAATCGTCCCGTCGTATCTATCCGAACGATTCCCAACCAAACAGCGGTCGGTCGGCGTGGGCTTTGGTTATTCTTCGGGTGCTCTGGTCGGTGGCGCCGGTATAAGTCTATTCGTTTGGTGGGCTCACCAGATACCGTTTATCAACGCCATTGAAGGGGTTGATTTTTG
>JADFXS010000379.1:0-483 GCA_015233515.1 Deltaproteobacteria bacterium
CGAAGCTGCCGTCACCGGCAAACTGGATCAGCTGGCCGGGTTGAAAGAGAATGTAATCATGGGGCGGTTGATTCCGGCTGGAACCGGAATGCTGAGGTATATCAATATCTTTAAAGACTCGACTCCTGAAGCCGCCTGAGGGTTTGATAATTAATTTGCGTAGTAATCCAAAATTGCTTGACAAGGCGCCTACAAATATGATCTATATGTCTTTTTAGCGCCCCGTCAAAAGGCGATCATGGGAAAAGGCTCTCATCAAATGCGGGCAATCAAGTTTCTCGCAATTGAGTAGAGCTACCGTCTTCATAAAGAGAATAGCGGAAAGGACTTGTTTTCATATGCCGACCATCAACCAGTTGGTCCGCCGCAGCCGACAGGCTCAACGGAAAAAGAACAGTGTGCCGGCCTTGAAAGCCTGCCCCCCGAAGCGGGGTGTCTGTATCAGGGTCTATACTTCCACGCCTAAGAAGCCAAACTCGGCCT
>JADFXS010000379.1:543-2970 GCA_015233515.1 Deltaproteobacteria bacterium
GTGACAACATATATTCCGGGTGAAGGCCACAATCTCCAGGAGCACTCGGTCGTGCTGATCCGTGGTGGTCGTGTCAAGGACTTACCCGGTGTTCGCTATCACGTTATTCGCGGTACTTTGGACGCTATCGGAGTTCAGGATCGGCGCCAAGGTCGTAGTAAATACGGGGCCAAACGGCCTAAATAAGTAGCAGATTCGAGGAGAGTCCATGCCAAGGCGTAGAGAGGTCACCAAACGGGAAACTACCCCGGACCCGAAATATCATAGCCGACTGCTGGCCAAGTTCGTCAACGGTCTGCTCCGGCAGGGCAAAAAGAGTACTGCCGAACACATCATGTATGAAACCCTCGAGATCATCGGAGGGAGAACCAAAGAAGACCCGTTGAAGATTTTTGAGAAGGCCATGGAGGCTGCCAAGCCCTTGATCGAAGTCAAAAGCCGACGAGTTGGCGGTTCGACGTACCAGGTTCCCGTGGAGATTCGCCCTGAACGGCGAACTTCCTTGAGCATCCGATGGTTAATCTCCTACGCCAAGGGTCGTGGCGGCAAGAGCATGCAAGCCAAATTGGCCGAAGAGATTCTTGACGCGGCTAACGGCCGAGGCGGAGCAGTAAAGAAAAAAGAAGACACCCATCGAATGGCAGACGCCAACAAGGCTTTTGCCCATTATCGCTGGTAGGAATGAGGAGCGTCTTCCTTGGCACGAACAGTCCCGCTAGAGCGGATTCGCAACATTGGTATTATTGCCCACATCGACGCCGGGAAGACTACCACCACGGAACGTATTCTTTATTATACGGGTGTTTCGTCTAAAATCGGTGAGGTTCATGACGGCGAAGCAGTCATGGACTGGATGGAACAGGAACAAGAGCGCGGAATAACCATAACTTCCGCCGCGACTACCTGTTTCTGGCGAAAATATCGCATCAATATAATCGACACCCCTGGACACGTAGACTTCACCATTGAAGTCGAACGGTCCCTAAGGGTCCTGGACGGCGTTGTCGCCGTGTTTTGCGCCGTCGGCGGCGTGGAACCTCAATCCGAAACCGTCTGGCGTCAAGCCGATAGTTACGGTGTCCCGCGTTTGGCTTTTATCAACAAGATGGATCGAGTTGGAGCCGACTACCGTCGGTGTCTCAATCAAATTCATGAACGACTTAAGGCCAAGCCTATTCTTTTGCAGTTGCCGATCGGCCAAGAAGAACGATTTATCGGTCTGGTAGACCTGATCGATCAAAAAGCCGTCTTTTACGACGAGGGGCAATTGGGCCGGGAATTTCGTATCGATAATATTCCGGCTGATATGACCGATGAAGTTGCCACGGCCAGAACCGCCTTTATAGAAGCCCTGGCCGAAGCGGATGATGAAATTATGGACCGCTATTTGGCGGAACAAGACTTATCGCCTCAAGAAATTCGGTCCGCTGTCCGCCGCGCAACCAATACTTCGAAATGCGTCCCGGTTTTCTTGGGTTCCGCCTTTAAAAATAAAGGCGTGCAGATGCTGCTGGATGGCGTGGTCGATTACTTGCCGTCTCCCTTGGATGTCGCTCCTATCAAGGGCATCAATGAAGATGGCCAGGTTGAGCAGCGAGACCCTTCCGATCAGGAAGCGTTCGCCTCTCTGGCCTTCAAGTTAATGACGGACCCCTATGTCGGTCACCTGACTTTTTTGCGAGATTACTCTGGCTACATCAAGTACGGCGCCCCCGATTACAATGCCACTAAAGGCACTAAGGAAAAGAACGGCCGCCTGTTAAAGATGCACACCAACAAGCGGGAAGAAAACAAGGAAGTTTTTGCAGGAGATATTTGCGCGGCCGTGGGGCTACGTAATACCACCACCGGCGACAGTCTCTGTGATGAGGCCAGACCGGTCAAATTGGAACAGCTTCACATCCCGGAACCGGTTGTTCATATTGCCGTGGAACCACGTAGCAAGGAAGACCAGGACCGACTGTCCATGGCTATGGGAAAAATAGCCGCCGAGGACCCTTCCTTCCGTGTGCGTTCGGATCCGGAAACCGGGCAGACAGTCATATCAGGTATGGGGGAGCTCCATCTGGAGATAATCGTCGACCGGCTTCTCCGTGAGTTCAAAGTTCAGGCCAATGTGGGTCAGCCACAAGTGGCGTACCGCGAGACCATTACCAAGTCCATCCAGGCGGAAGGCCGTCATATCAGGCAAACCGGCGGGCGCGGACAATATGGTCACGTCTGGCTTCGACTGGAACCTTTATCCCCTGGCTCGGGAGTAGTTTACGAAACCGCGGTGGTCGGTGGGACCGTACCCAAGGATTATTTTCAAGCCGTTGGACAAGGAGTCATGCAAGCGGCGACCGGGGGAATGGTGGCCGGATATCCGGTGACCGATCTCAAAGTGACTCTGTTTGACGGTTCGTATCACGATGTAGACTCGTCGGA
>JADFXS010000379.1:2980-3502 GCA_015233515.1 Deltaproteobacteria bacterium
CACCATAGCCGGTTCACTGGGCTTGAAAGAAGGGCTTAGAAAAGCCGGGTCTATTCTCCTGGAGCCGGTGATGGATGTTGAAGTTGTCACCCCGGACGATTTTATCGGCGATGTGATCGGTGACCTCGGCGCCCGTAGAGGACGAATTAAAGGCATGGAGCCTCGGGCCGGTGTTCAAGTTATTTCCGCGGAAGTTCCGCTGGCGGCGATGTTTGGTTACGCGACCGATTTAAGATCGAAAACACAAGGTCGCGCCACTTTTACCATGCAATTCGGACATTATGAGCCTCTGCCTGAATCGGTTCTGGGCGAGGTACTGAGCCGGGAAAAAAGGATTTAGGAGGACTGGCGATGGGCAAGAAAAAGTTCGAGCGGAACAAGCCGCACGTGAACGTGGGAACGATCGGACATATAGACCATGGTAAGACGACCTTAACGGCGGCCATAACCCTGTGTCTATCCAAGCGCGGCGGAGCGCAATATGTCCCGTTTGACGAGATCGACAAGGCGCCGGAAGAAAAA
>JADFXS010000380.1:0-2895 GCA_015233515.1 Deltaproteobacteria bacterium
TGACTATTCCGCCGCCGACCATGTTCATGGGCACCGGTTCGTCCAGGAACCAGGCTCCCCAGATAACCCCGAACAATGGGATGAGGAAAGTTACGGTGGTGGCGCGAGTGGGGCCGATCCGGGCGATGAGATAGTAATAAATCAAGTAGGCCATGCTGGTGCAGGCCGCGGCCAGCGCCACCACACTGATCCAGGCGACCAAGCCGGGGCTTTGTGCCGGCCACCACCAGAGCGTCGGCGGAAGAAAAAACAGCGCTGATTCCCCCAGGGTTCCGGTGGCGATGACCGAGGCTGGGAGATCACTCAAGTTCTTTTTGACGTAATTAGCCATAAAACCATACAGAGCGGCGGCCCCCACCGAAGCCAGAACGGCCAGCCCCGATCCACCCGGCTGGAAGGAAATCTGGTTCCAAACCAGTATGACCACCCCGATCAGGCCGATGACGATTCCAGCCATCTGAAGAGTCGAAAGTCGCGCCTTTAACCAAATACTGGCCACCAGGGCTCCGAAAAGCGAAGTGGTTGAATTGAGTATGGCTCCCAACCCGGCGCTCATCGACAGCATGGAATAGGCGATCATCAAAAACGGCACGGCCGAGTTGAACAGGCCGACGATGAGAAGGGTCAGCCAATGGCGGCGGATCACCGCCAGACTCTTGCGATTCCAGATCATGGGCAGCAGGAACAAGGTGCTTAGCCCTATCCGCAGTTCGATCAGGGCCAGGGGCCCGAATTGGGGCGCGGCCACCCGCACGCAAAGGAAAGCCGCCCCCCATACGGCGGCCAGAAAAAAAAGGATTAACAAGTGGCCGATTTTCATCCGGCTACCCGGGAAACCCGACCGGGCCGGGGGAATCCATTCCGGGACGGTTCAGCAGGCGCATGTTTTCCGGACTGTCCGGGATCTTTATTTATTATGGCCGGCATAGGTGTCATTTCTCCAGGAAAACTCAAATATACATAACCGGGAAGGATAACCACGGGCGCCATTTTCTCCGGTTGCTTCTATTCGGCTTCGGTGTCGTCGCCCAAAGCCTCCATCAAGCCGATGCCGGCGGAGGGAAAGGCATCAGGTCAGAGCCCAGGGGCGATCCGACTGTTTGGGGCATGATGCTCAGGCTGGACAAATCCGAAACGGTCGGTTCAGTCACCACCCCAGATTCGGGAAAGACTCGATCCAGAGACGGGAAAGGAGCGGCTGCCTGTGAACCGTAGGCGGTCACGCCACGGGAAACTTATGAGACGATTGTAATTCATGGGGAGGTCGATAAGCCAGAGGCAACATCAGAAAATCGATTTTAGTTGAGGTAATGGCAAAACCTCCTTTTGGCCCAATTCTTTGGCGGGCTCAATTTTAGACATGCTGGCGAGCGCTAACCTCGTAGCTTGCCGTGGAAAGCTTCAAGTCCCCAAAATACGTCAGTATTCCCCCGGTTTCAAAATTTCGCCCTCCCCAATCCGGGCCATAATCCCTAATTTTGCAATTACCTCAGGTAAATTCGTTATTTCAAGGGACGCCTTATTTGTTTCTTACCATTGACCACATATCGAAATATAGAAAACGTCGTATCTTCGGGGCCGATGGCTTCATTGGGAATCTGGAAATAACTTTTAACCGCTTAATCAGATCTGGTAAACTGAGTTGAAGAGAACAAATTAAGTATTGTATCCCTTCAACGATCAGCACTCGAACGGCTTGGGGCTCCAGGCGGCATAAATTTATAATTTATTAATTTTAAATTAAATTTTTCCTGTCATTACCGCTTGACATATAAATTTATCCGGCGATTATAGATTAACGTGAATTGAGTTTAATAAATAAACTGTTTATTTGTTAAACCGTTTCGAGGGTACACTATGAATCCGAATGAATTACGAGATCAAATCAGACTGATCATCCACGCGTATGAGTTGTATGAAACTTCCCTGGATCGGGTTATTCAGACCTGGATTCGGAAATATGGCAAAAAAGATGTTATCGGGAAACTGCGATTCAGCCAGGCCCAAGCACTTCTGGCTATTTGGCGGATAGAACCGTGTAACCTGTCGAGGGTGGCCCGAGTCTTTAAAATAACCAAGGGCGCCGCCTCCCAAATGATTCAACGGCTCATCGATTCCGGTGTGGTCATTCGACGGCAAAATCCCGAAAATCATAGAGAAGTGATCATTGAAATTAAATCCGAAACCAGGACATTTTTCAAGGAGGTTGATGGAGAAATCTTGCGCTGGATGGAAGAACTTTCCATGAAATTAGGACCTGAAACCATGGCACAGTGGTATGAAGTCATGGGAAAACTGCGCGATATACTCCAGACCGAATGGGAGGACGGCAAGTGAGTTCCTTATCCCATTCCTTATACCGCCGCATGACGGAAACGCCAACCGTCCGTTTGCTGCTGGAATTCACCGGACCTTCCGTCATCGCTCTCTTGTCTCACGCGCTCTATAATGTCGTGGGCCGGATTTTCGTGGGCCGATTCGTGGGAGCCAACGGTCTGGCCGCCCTGACCGTGGCCTTTCCCATCATGATCGCCCAGTTCGCGTTTGTATTGATGATCGGCGGCGGGGCCTCGACCCTGATTTCGATCCGGTTGGGGCAGTCGCGTCCTGATCAAGCCGAAGAAATTCTAGGTAATATGCTGGTCATGCTGTTGACGGTTTCGGCCTTGCTGACCGTGGCCGGCTTGGTATTTCTCGACCCCCTGTTGACATTGTTCGGCGTCCAGCCGCAACTGCATCCTTTTTCCGCCGACTACCTGGGAATAATCCCGTGGGGAACGCCTTTGATGATGGTGGGGATTGCCATGGATTTTGTCATTCGGGCGGAAGGCTATCCTAAAACCGCCGCCTTGATCATGATAACTTCGTCAATCACCAATGTCATTCTGGGCTATT
>JADFXS010000380.1:2982-3482 GCA_015233515.1 Deltaproteobacteria bacterium
GGGGATTGGTTCATTACCTTCGAGGGAAAAGCGTCATCTCCATTCGCCCGCGTTTATTGCGTCCGGACAAATCAATCGCCGTCACGATCGTAACCCTGGGATTCGCTCCTTTTATTATGGATCTCGCCGCCGGCGTTCAAAATGTCATTTTGAACGCGGAGTTGATGAAACACGGCGGCGAATACGGGATTGCGGCCCTGAGTATAGTGTTTGCCATCAATATTGTTTGCATGATGATCTCTTTCGGCCTGGGCGATGGAATGCAGCCGGTGGTCAGCTTTAACCATGGAGCGCAAAAACACCAGCGAGCCACCCAGACGGTTTTTTACGCGATTCTTTTCGGAGAAGGCGTGTCTGTGCTTTTCTTGGGGGTTATCGAGCTCTTTCCGGAGCAGGTCTCCAGACTCTTTGTCAAGGATAATCCGAGATAATTAGCCGAGGCCGTAACCGCCTTGGATTTTTTGGCGATATAGCTTCTTGTATCCACGTTTCAAATAATT
>JADFXS010000028.1:0-19144 GCA_015233515.1 Deltaproteobacteria bacterium
GGATCACATCCTTTTGATACCTCGCAGCTTGCTGCGGGGTAGTTAATTGTATAAGGTCTATGGCATGGACGAAAAGAAGGTGGATCTCACGCCGATTAACAAGCAAATTGTGCCTGACGAGGTCAGCAAACTGGTTGAAAAAATTCGCGGTGAACTCATCAGCGGACAAATAAAGGTTAAAGGTCAGGAATTGCTCTATGCCGGGACTAAAAGGTAGACAGCGCGGGATCGCTCGTTTCCGGCCGGAATATCGTTTCGGGTTTTTTTATGACCATGAACGAGCGATTCCATCTTCAGGGCGGTATCGGCTTTTAGTTCGGAAGTCGAGGCAACAAATGTCCATTACGGTAGAAATGACCAATATCAACAAGGTTTTTCCAGGGGTCGTGGCCAACGATTCCGTCAGCCTGACCCTCAATAGCGGTCAAATAATCGGCATAATCGGGGAAAACGGGGCAGGAAAAACCACCTTGATGAACATTCTTTACGGATTGTATCATCCGGATTCAGGGCAGATAAAAATAAACGGCCGGGAAGTGAAAATATCCTCGCCGCGTTCGGCCAATGAATTGGGCATCGGCATGGTTCACCAGCATTTTCGCTTGGTGCCGTCCTTCACCGTATTGGAAAATATCATCCTGGGCCTTCCGACGCGGCGGGGATTTCTCGATTTAAAAAAGGCCAAAAAAAAGCTTTTGGAGCTTTCGGAAGCATATCATCTTCAATGTCTTCCCGAGGCCGTGGTCCATACCCTGCCGGTCGGCATGAAACAAAAAGTTGAAATACTCAAAGCACTTTACCGGGGATCGGATCTTCTGATTCTCGACGAGCCGACCGGAGTGCTGACCCCTCGGGAAATCAAGGATTTGTTTGTTGTCCTCAAGGCGCTCAAGAAGGAAGGCAAGACAATAGTCCTGGTTACCCATAAGCTCGGGGAGATCATGGTGGTCACCGATCGAGTGGTGGTGATGCGAAAGGGACGCGTGGTCAGCGAAGTAGCCACGTCCGAGACGGATGATCGCTCTCTGGCGCGCATGATGGTCGGTCGGGATGTGGCCTTCAACGTCCGCAAGGATCCGATGGAGCCAGGCGAGGTCATGCTTAAGATCGAAAGATTGTCGGCCGTCAACGATTGGGGGATCACGGCCGTGGATGATGTGTCGTTTGAAATCCGGCGAGGCGAGATTCTCGGCCTGGCCGGAGTGGAGGGCAACGGCCAGTCCGAACTCATCGACTGCCTGACCGGTCTCCGTCCGGCCCGGTCCGGGAAAATTACCATGGGCCAAGTGGATGTTACCGGCTTAAACCCGAAGCAGATCAGGGAATTGTCGGTGTCCCATATCCCGGAAGACCGGATGATCCGCGGGGTCAACACCGCCGCCAGCGTCTGGGAAAATCTCATTGCCAATCGTTGCCGCTACGCTCCTTTTTCCACCAAAGGATTTTTAAATTCCAGAATGGTGTTCGAGGAAAGCCAAGCGCTGATCGAGCATTACCACATCGATACGCCTAGCCGCGATACCAAGGTTTCCAACCTTTCCGGCGGCAATATTCAAAAACTGATCATTGCCCGGGAGATCCACTTGGAACCGGGTTTTATCATAATCGCGCATCCCAGCCGGGGGGTGGATGTCGGGGCCATCGAATTCATCCATGAAAAAATCATGCGGCTGCGCCGTCAGGGATCGGCCGTCCTTCTTGTTTCTTCGGAATTATCCGAACTGATTTCTCTTTGCGATCGAATTCTGGTCATGTATCGGGGTCGATTTAATGGCGAATGTCTTCCCGATCAGGTTTCCGAAAAGGACCTTGGGGTCCTTATTGCCGGCGCCAATGGAGGCGGACACGGATAAATGATGAATAAAACCGGGACTAAAACAATGTTCGTAATCAAGCTGGCCGGTCCGGGCTTGGCTGTCCTCGGCGCGCTGGTGATCGGCGCCGTGATCATCAAGTTATCGGGGTATGACCCGCTGAACGCGTACTGGGAACTCCTCAAGGGTGGTTGGGGAAATAAATCCGCCCTGGCCAACACCTTGCGTCTGACCACGCCCCTGTTGTTGACGGCTTTATCTTTCATGATCGCCTTCAAGGCCGGGATGATTAACCTCGGGGCCGACGGGCAGCTCTATATGGGCGCCTTCGCGGCCGCGGTCGTCGGCTTTGCCCTGCCTTCCCTGCCCGCGCCTTTGCACATAGCGCTCTGTTTGGTGAGCGCCGCCCTGATGGGCATGATCTGGGTCATCATCCCGACTATCTGCCGACTCAGGTTCGGGGCCAGTGAGATTCTGACCACCCTGATGATGAACTACATCGCCATCCTGTTCACCGAATATCTGGTCACTTATCCCTTCAGGGGCGGCGGCGTGACCGGCCAAGCCATCGCCACTAAACCGATCCTCGAGTCAGCCATACTGCCATCGATTATTCCCCCTTACCGAGTTACGCCGGCCTTGGCGATCGCCGTCTGCCTGGCAATAATTCTATATCTGATCTTCAAAAGGACCGTTTTGGGCTACGAAATTAAAATGGTCGGTCAAAACCCGGAGTTTGCCAGATATACCGGGATAGCCGTCGGTCGGACTATGTTCAAAGCCATGTTCATCAGCGGCGGATTGGCCGGTTTGGCCGGCGCGGTGGAAGTTCTCGGCGTGCATCTGAAGTTCATGACTCATTTTTCCCAGAACGCCGGCTTCGACGGCATCATCATCTCCCTGCTCGGTAAGAATCATCCTCTTTGCATTTTAGTGAGTTCAATTTTTATAGGCGGCCTTAAGAACGGAGCCATGGCCATGGAAAGACGAACCGATATCGACCAGAACGTCATCATAATTATGACGGCGATTATCATTCTTTTCGTGACGGCTTTGGAATTCAAGCGCCAACGGCATCGGGAAGATTGAGGTCAATATGGATTTTTCTCTTTTGATCGATTTAGGACAATCGGCGCTTAGGATGAGCACTCCGTTGCTGTTGGGCGGCTTGGGTTGCCTTTTCGCCCAATGGGCTGGAGTTTGGGACATCGGCATTGAAGGTAAAATGCTGTTCGGATGTTTTTTCGGCATTCTGGTCAGCCATTTCAGCCAGAGCGCCTGGCTGGGCGTGGCCGGGGCGGTGACGGCCGGACTTCTTCTCGGCCTGCTCATGGCCGTGTTCATCGTTTCCTTCAAGGCGGATCAAATCATTGTCGGTGTGGCCGTCAATATCTTCAGTTTCGGACTCACCACCTTTTTACTCCTGACTATCCTCGGAGTTAAAGGGTCCTTCGGTCCGGACGGAGTCGTTTCACTACCGCTGATCGAATCGTCGGCCCCGAAAGGAATTCCCATTCTGTATCCGCTTCTTTTTGGCTACAGCCCTCTGGTGTACCTGGCCTGGGTTCTGGTCATCCTGTCCAGTGTTTTGCTCTACCGAACCAGCTTCGGCCTTGGTTTAAGGGCTGTCGGCGAACATCCTCAGACCGCCGAGGCCGCCGGTATTTCGGTAAGCCGGAAGCAGTATTGGGGGCTGGCCATCGCCGGCGGCTTGAGCGGCTTGGCCGGCGCGCAGTTGACCTTGGGGTTTTTGCCCATTTTTTCGGAAAACATGACGGCCGGCCGGGGTTTCATTGCCTTTTCAGCCGTGATTCTGGGCGCGGGACATCCGGTCAAGGTCTTTTTGGCCGCGTTGATGTTCGGAATGACCGAAGCTTTGGGCATGGCCTTGCAGAGCGCCAATATGCCCGTGCATTTTCCGCTGATGGTGCCGTATGTGGTCACCATTTTTGTATTGGTTTTATTCCAGTTGAGGCGGCGGGCGGTCGGAAAAGGGAGCCGTTCCTGAACACCGTCAGCCTCCACGAAATGGATGATTAGGTCAAAAACAGGTCCGCCGCGGAAGCGATATGGAACTAAATCATATTCGGATATACCGGAAAGATCCTCAAGGCCAATCTGACGTGAAAACAATTTCCCCGCGGTCGGAGCTTGGACAGGCAGCGGAATTCCAATCTAAGAAAGCCTGGTTAGGCGCGTTCTAACCGAGGTAGCCGCGAAATTTCCTAGGGAGGGCAACTAATTATGGAAACGGTGATCAATCTTCCGCCGGAAGTCAGGTTCGGTTTTGGCGCGTTGGATTCATTGGTTCCGGCCATTAACCGGCTTGGAAATCAGAGGATTCTAATCGTCACCGATCAGGGCGTAGTTAAAAGCGGCCTCATTCAACCGGTGGTTGAACGACTGGAAAAGGCCGGTCTAGGTTACACTATTTTTGATAAAGTCAGGCCAAACCCGACTGTTTTTGACTGTTTGACCGGTCTGGATATATTCCGAGAGCACGGTGGCGATGTCTTGATCGCCGTGGGTGGCGGCAGTCCCATGGATGCCGCCAAGGTAATCCAATTGATGGCGACCCACACCGGGGATGTGGCCGAATATGATGTCATGGCCGGCGGTGTGGATAAAATAAACCGTCACCTACCGCCCATGATCGCTGTTCCGACTACATCCGGGACCGGGAGCGAGGTTTCGGCCGGCGCCGTGGTCACCGAAGAAACCCGCAACCAGAAAATTGTCATTGTCAGTCCCTATCTTTTACCCGGCGTGGCCATCGTCGATCCCGAGATGACCATGGGCCTGCCGCCGAATCTGACCGCTTCCACCGGAGCCGACGCCCTGACGCACTGTATCGAAGTCTATGTTTCAATCAACGAGGAACCATTGGTTGAAGCAATGATGCTCTTCGGGATCGAACTCTGCGGCAAGTATCTTGCCCGGGTCGTGGCCGACGGCTCGGATCGCGAGGCCAGGAAATGGATGGCCTTTGCTTCGACCGTGGGCGGGATGGGAATAAATGTCAAAGGTCTGGGCGCCAGCCATTCCCTGTCCCATCAACTATCCACCGATCATGGGATTCCCCATGGCCTGGCTAACGCGATCATGCTGCCTCATGTCATGCGCTTTAACCTGGATTACGCGGAACCCAAATACGCCCGCATGGCCGTGGCGCTGGGCGCTGCCGATGTTTCATCTTCAGTTCGGGACAAGGCGGAAAAGGGTATCAACGCCGTTGATGAACTGTTTTCCGGACTGGGGCTAAACCTGAATCTGGCCTCATACGGCGTGTCCGATGACTCAATCGAAAAGATGTCCGCCAAGGCCATGAACGATCCTTGCCATTCAGGTAATCCGCGACCGTGTGACCAGGCGTTGATGAAGGCGATGTATCTCGCGGCTCTGGAAAGGAAGGCCTGAATTCAACATGAAAGCTAGCGCTAACCCCTGTCGACGATGTATCAAGCCTTTCCGGATGAAACGAGCGTTGTTGACCCTGGATTACCTCAAGGCAGCCGAAGGATTGGGCGGTTGGAACGAAGCCGCCGGCATCAGGACTGAATCTGAAAAAGATTTCGGGCGGAAAACGGCCGGATGGCCGGCCGGGAATGATTTGAAAGGATTGGCCGCTTATTTTCGATCCTGGCCCGAGAGCGCAATTTCGCTAACCGCGGGGATGATGGCTGTGCGAATCAAGGCGTGTCCTTTTTTCGAAGGACTGATTTCTCTCGGTCTGACCAAGGATGAAATCAAGGACTTATCTTCATTGCTCTGCCTCGAGGAATACTTTGTCCAAGGTTTCAATCCGTCGTTCGACTTCAGCATCATCAATTGCCTGATGCGCGGCGATCCGGACTGTCGGTTCGAGATTAAAGGCCATGAGGCGAGCGCCGCGGAGAAGCTCGAGTTCGATGAGAGTTGCCCGGCCAGGGCTGAAGGAAGAACCTGCCCGGCTGATACTTTCGGCGCCTTGACCGCTCGTTATACCGTTGATCTGAAAAAATTATCGGAAGTCGGAGAGGTAAGCGACCGGCAACAACAGGCGATCCGGATCCGGTACCTCTCGGCCAAGGCCGGGGGGGAATTGCTGGCTAAAAAAGCAGACCGGACCGATCTGGAAGGCCTGGTCAAATACTACTGGAGCAAATTCCCTAACGTTTCCTGCCGATTAGAAGAAGGAACGCTGATCTGTGAAGCCTTGACCTGCGCTCTGGCCACCGGTCTTGAAGAGCTGAGCGTCATCGGCACAACCGGTTTGAGTCACATGGCCTGCATCTGTGACGAAGCCGCCATTGCCGGATTTAATAGTGAAATTTTCTTTCAGCAAAGCCGAAATCTCCTGGATGGAGACAAGGCCTGCCGATGGGAACTGCGCCTGAAAACATCCAGATGAAACCAACTGAAATCCAGATAAGGCAACCATGGATAACATCGCGGTAACCGACTTGGAACAGTTAAGAATGTCCACTTCCCCGAAGACAACGGTCATATTGGTGATCGATGCGCAAAATGATTTTTGCGCGTCCGACGGCCGGATCGCCTCGACCGGCGGAGATATCGGCATGATCAGGGGCATGATTCCCTGTATGGCCGATTTTCTCAAGCAATCCAGGTGTTGTGGTCTGCCGATCATTTATCTGCAGCACATCAATTCCCCGGAAACCATGTCACCGGTTTGGGCGGCCAGGCGGGTGTTTTCCAAACGGGGCCAAGCTGTTTTATGCGCCAGGGGCAGTTCAGGCGCTGAAATCATACCTGAAGTAGCTCCCCAAGCGGGTGATCTGGTCGTGGAAAAAAACCGCTACAGCGGATTTATCGGCACTCGGCTGGAAGTCATTCTTCGTGCGCAGGCCATTAAAAGCGTAGTTGTTACCGGTGTTTCGACCAATGTCTGCGTTGAATCGACCGCTCGGGACGCTTTTATGCGGGATTTTTTTGTTATCGTGCCGGAGGACTGCGTGGCCTCGACGCATCGGGAACTCCACCGCCCCGCCCTGGTGAACTTGTCCCAATACTTTGCCTTGATCACGACTTCGACCAGCCTGGTCGAGTCCTGGCAAACCGAAATCAAAGGATAAACGCGTAATGAATTTCCCCAACATATTTACAGAGTTCAAAATCAAGAATCTTACCCTGAAAAACCGTATCGTTCTCCCGGCCATGGTCGTAGGCTATGCCGATGATCACGGTCGAGTGACGGACCGCTATATCAAATACCTGGCAGCCAGAGCCAAGGGCGGGACCGGCCTGCTTATTACCGAAGCGGCCTTCATCGCCCCGGCCGGCCGGATACTCCCCGGTGAGATCGGTATTTACGATGACAGTCTTGTTCCCGGCCTTAAACGGTTGATCGATCAAGTTCATTGTCATGGGGCGAAAATCGCCATTCAAATCAATCACGGCGGCCGACAGACGCATCCTTCGATCACCAATTGCCAGGTGGTCGCGCCGTCACCCATTCCTTGTCCCAGACGCCAAGCCCGGCCCAAACCCCTTACCATTGAAGATATCCAGGAAATCATCCAGGATTTCACCGCGGCGGCCTGGCGCGCCAGGGAGGCCGGCGCCGATGCCATAGAAATTCATGGGGCCCATGGCTATTTAATCAACCAGTTTCTATCCCCTTATTCCAACCAGCGAACAGATCGATATGGCGGCTCACCCGAAAACCGGCTTCGTTTCGCATTGGAGATACTTGCTTCGATCCGGGAACGAATCGGCCGGGATTTTCCGATCATTTTTCGTCTATCCGCCGATGAATTCGTCGACGGCGGGTTGACCATTAGGGAAACCGGCCCAATTGCCAGACAACTCGTGCAGAGCGGTGTGGATATACTTCATGTTTCCGGCTCGGTTTACGGTTCCCTGGAAATGATGATCCAGCCGATGTTGGTGCCGCCGGGTTGTTTCGCCGGTTTAGCCAGGCAAATAAAACAAGTTACCGCGGCGCCGGTCATCACTGTCGGCCGAATCAACGATCCGGCTCTGGCGGAAAACCTCCTGGCCGGCGGCACGGCGGATCTCATCGCCATGGGGCGGGCTCAATTGGCCGATCCGGATCTGGTGGAGAAAATTCGCCGAGGCGAGGTCGATGACATCCGGAAGTGTGTGGCCTGCGTCCAAGGGTGCGTTAACGTCCGGCCAAGCCATGGTTCAACTTGTCTCCAAAATCCGGCCCTGGGCCGGGACGAGGAAATGAATATTTCCCCGGCTGATGCGGTTAAATCCGTGGTTATCGTCGGCGGCGGCCCCGGCGGGTTGGAAGCGGCCCGCGTGGCCGCGCTGCGTGGGCATCAAGTGGTTTTATTCGAGGAACAGGACGCTCTCGGAGGGCAAATCAATCTGGCCGCCATACCACCCGGCAAGGGTGAGTTTCAGAACGTAATTTCCTGGCGGGTCAGGCAACTGAAAAAATTGAAAGTGGATGTCCGCCTCTCCATGGAGGCGTCAGCCGATACAATTCTGCAATTGAAACCGGACGTGGTGGTCATCGCCACCGGAGCAGGGCCGTGTACGCCCTCCATACCGGGTTTGAACGGACAAAAAAACATCAGCACCGCCGCCGATATCCTTAAAGGTCGGCTTCCTGAAGGCCGTCGCGTCTGTATAATCGGCGGCGGATTGGTCGGTTGTGAGACCGCGCTTTATTTAGCCGGAAAAATCGAACAAATTTCGATCGTCGAGCTGCGTCACGGCTTGGCCTTGGATGCCGATGAGCGCCTAAGGATCATACTGTTAAAAGAACTAATGGCTAAAGGCATAGATTGTCATACCGATACTAACGTGGTCTCGGTCTCACTGAAAGAAGTCTCGACCCTGGCGGCCGGGCAGGAGCAAAAAATTCCGTCGGACAGCGTAGTGGTGGCTTTGGGGAGCCAACCCCGGCGCAAGATCGCCGACGAGCTTGAAAAGAAATTCACCGGGCGGATATTTTCCATTGGCGACTGTGTCCAGCCGCGAAACGCCCTGGAAGCCATTCGCGAGGGTTTTGATACCGCCCTGAAAATATAGACCTTAAACAATGAACTACCCCGCAGCAAGCTGCGAGGTATCAAAAGGATGTGATACTATTCTCAGGCGAAGCAAGCTTCGAGGAATTCGACCCGAAGCGATTAAATCTGTTTGAAAGGCCTTGAACTTATGACCAGCATGATCGATCGAAATACGTTGGTTAAACTCTGCCGTGACCTTATTCAGTCGCCGAGCATCAATCCACCGGCCGAAACCGCCGGGTGCGCGGAGATTATGGTCGAATTTTTCAATAAAAACGACATCCGCACCGAAATAGTTGAAGGACGCTCAGGGGCGGTCAACATCGTGGCTAGAATGGCCGGTCAGGCGGATGGATCGCGGTTACTTTTGAACGGTCACCTAGATGTTGTTCCGCCCGGTCCGGGCTGGAGCGTCGATCCCTTTGGAGCTGAACTAAAAGACGGCCGCATCTACGGTCGAGGCGCGGTGGATATGAAATCGGGCCTCGCGGCCATGGCCATGGCCATGGTCACTCTGAAAAAATCCGGGTTTCCTTTTGCTGGTGAAATTATCTTTACCGGCGTGGCGGATGAGGAGACGGGCAGCCGATGGGGGACCCGACATCTTTTGGACATGGGTCTTATCGAGGCGGTTGATTACGCTGTCGTAGCCGAACCTACGTACCTGAAAGTCATGCCCGGCAATCGCGGCTTGCGCTGGTTGGACATCACTATCAGCGGCCGAGCCGCTCATGCCGGCCGGCCTCACCTCGGAATCAATGCCGTCTCCCTGGCCGCCAAGCTAGTTCAGTCCATCGAAATGTTGCAGTTTACGGAAAGCAATAATGCTTTTGAGATACCGCGGCCGACGATGGCCGTGACCATGATTCAAGGCGGACGCCAGGCCAACATCGTCCCCGACTCATGTTGCTTGACCATGGACCGCCGGATGATCCCCGGTGAGACGGCTCATAGCGTCATCAGCGAGGTGGAGGCGCTGATCCGGCCCCTGGTCGAGGCGGAAGGCGGCGCGGTGATAAATGTCCAGGCCAGACCTGATTACTGGGATCCTTTTCTGTTATCGAATGACGAACCCATCGTCAAGTTGATGGTCGAATCGGTAGCCGAAGTCACCGGCCGGCCGGTCACCATCCTGGGCAAGGGGGCTTGCACCGACGCCTCGCACCTATTTAATAGGGCCGGCATACCGACGGTTATTTTTGGACCCGGCGACGAACGGCTGGCTCATCAGGTCGATGAGTGGGTAGGCATAACCGATCTCGTTCAAGCCGCGGAGACCTATTTTCACCTGATGAAGAAGGTTTTAAGACCAACGTGAAAGTCTGTAGGGAAACCCGCCCGAGGCGGGCAAGCCCGACCAGGAAACGGGCGAACGGATGCTTTGGCGGAAGTCTCTGGACAGCCGTCACCAGGGGAAAATTCATATCCTTGAGAATAACAGCGATGCTCGAAAGTTTTTTCGGAATGATGCGGTCAAAATCTTAGCTCATTCGCGAACAGCCCAGTCGGCCATTTATATGAAAATGGTGGTCTTGACAACGCCGCATTTAGGTAATGAGTTCCAGCTAGCTCCCAAGCTCCAGCTTGAGAGCTAGGAAAAATTCGCGAACAGCCCGGTCGGTCATTTCGACCGAAAGGAAAAATCTCATTGTGATTTGGTAGTGTTGGAGATTTCTCGTCGCGGCCTGTGGCCGCTCCTCGAAATGACAATGACACTTCAAAACGAAGAAACTTTCGAGAACCATTATAAAATGAAGTGGGCCTAGATGAACGATATAATTATAACCGGCGGCACGGTAGTAAATCACTTCGGCCGAACGCGTTGCGATCTCTCCATACAAAACGGAAAAATTGCCGCTCTTGGCCACCCTGGCGGTCCAACCGATCACTACCGACGGATTGACGCGGAGGGGAAGTTGGTTCTGCCCGGGCTTATCGACACTCACGTTCATCTTGGTCTGGTCAGGGACTTTGACCAGGATTGCCTGACCGAGTCGCGCGCCGCCGCCGCCGGCGGGGTGACAACCATCTTACCCCACTTGATCAGTAAAAACGATCCGCTCGACCAGCTTGATAAGGCCTGGCAGGCCGTCCGGCGGCAGGCCCGGGTCAATGTCGGGTTTCACCTGAGTATCTCTTCGCCGGATCATTTATCAGCCATAGACCAGGCTTACGCCAAGGGGATCAAGGCCTTTAAATTCTTTTTGGGTTACAAAGGCCATGACAGCCGCAGGCTGGGCCTTGGGCAGCTGGACTACGGCTTGCTTTTACAGGCCTTTAAAAAAATCAGTGTTAAAAAAGGCCTCTGCCTGGTCCATGCCGAGGACTGGGATCTCATTCAGGCGTTATTGCCCGAATACCAACACCGCTCCGGTCTTGACGCCTGGCATGAAGCGCGGGCTGATTTCGCGGAAGAGATCAGTATCAATAGCGTGGCCGTTCTGGCCAGACAGACCGGTTGCCGGCTAGGCATTGTTCACGTGAGCTCTAGTCGCGGCCTGGAAGCCATCAGGAGAGCCAAACGATCCGGAATCGACATTTTTGGAGAAGCCTGCCCTCAGTATCTGACCTTGGATTGCCACAGCCCGGATATTCTGGCGCCTTTGACCGCAAAGATTACGCCGCCGGTTAGGACCAGGGAGGATTTGGAATGCCTGTGGGACGGGGTTCGCGGCAGGGATATCATCACTTCCGGCACCGATCACTGCTCCCTGACCAAATCGGAAAAGCTCGGGACGGACATTTGGTCTACCAGACCCGGCTTTCCAGGCCTCGAAACTTTTCTGCCGCTGCTTTATACCAAGGGTGTCAGGGAAAAACGCATTACTCTGGAAGATCTGGTCGGCCTCGTGTCCCATCAAAACGCTGAACAATATGGCTTGGCGACCAAAGGCTGCCTTTTACCCGGCTATGATGCCGATATCGTTATCCTCGACCCTGAAAAAGAGGCCGTGGTTAGAGCAAACGCCTTGATGACTTCGGCGGATTTCACTCCCTTTGAAGGCTGGTCGCTATATGGGTGGCCCTGTATGACCATTGTTGCCGGCCGAGTAATCATGGAAAATGGCGTTATTGTCGAGGATGCCTAGCCATGAATGAAAATGAAAAGGATGGCTCTAATGCCGATCGTCAAAATACACCAACCCTTGGCGCCCGATAATGATTTGAATCTGACGCGACGCGATTTGTTTGTCGAAGGTTCGAAGATCGTGCTTAAACCGAGCGGGCCGGTGGAAGAAATATTCGACGCGAGCGGTTATATCGTTCTGCCGGGCTTCGTCAATGCCCATCTTCATTCCAACGAGGTTTTCCATAAAGGCCTTTTCGATGGTTTGCCCTTGGAACTCTGGGCGTTACTCGTTTATTCCAGCCCGAAACCGGTCCAACTATCCAAACGGCAGGTTTATCTGCGAACGGCGCTGGCCGCGGTTGAAATGTTGCTTTCCGGAACCACCACGGCCATAGATCACCTCTATGATCCGGGGCTGGCCGATGGAAACCTGGAAATGGTAATTAAAGCTTACGAAGATGCGGGTCTCCGGACGGCAATATGTATCGGCGCGGCGGATCTCGGGCCGGGCGCAACCTTTCCCGAAGTGGCCGGTCTGAAAAAACATTTGCAAACCGCGAATCATATTCGACAAACTTGTGAAGGATATCTGCGGGACTACCAGGGTCGTGAAATGCTTAAAATCGGTTTGGGCCCCACCGGACCGCAGCGCTGTTCCGATGAGCTTCTCTCCGGGTTCACGGAACTGGCGGAAAAATACGATACAATAATCCACACTCACCTTCTGGAAACCAAATACCAGGCGGTCAGAGCCGGGTATAATCTGGCCGCCAGGCTTCAACGCTTGTCTTTTTCTTCACCGCGCGTCAGTTTTTCCCATTGTGTCTGGAACAGCGCGGCCGAGAACGATTTGATCGCTTCGACCGGCGCCACGGTGGTCCACAATCCAATTAGCAATTTGAAGATAGGCGCCGGTTTGGCGGCCACGGGTAGTTTTATCGCGCAAGGCCTTAATCTGGCGTTAGGCACCGATGGTTCGGCCTGCAATGATAGCCTGTCCCTGCCGGAGGTCATGAAAACCGCTTGTCTGATCAGCCAAGTCAATAACGGATTGCCAATCCGGCCTGGTGACGCCTGGCGGGCCGCGACTTCAGGTGGAGCGCGCAGCGCCGGATTAGCCAATCTTATCGGAAGCTTGTCTCCGGAGAGTTACGCCGACCTAGTTTTTCTGCCGCTTGACCAACCGGCTCTGACCCCCCTGAATAACTGGCTTCATCAATTGGTTTACTGTTCGCCTCGGGTCTCCCACGTCATGGTCAATGGCCGATGGTCCATTAAGCTCGGCCAACCTTCCCGCGTTGATTTGGCCGCCTTGCTTCAGGAAATCCAAAAAGAATGGCCGGATATACAGGCCCGCGTTCTGGCGTCCCTGGCCGAGGCGCAAAAATTAAAATCCCGGGTTGAACCTTTTTATCGGGCTTTTATCAAAAGCCTCCCCAAGCCTGAAGCGAGACCCTGATTCTCCTTTTGATTTCTTCCCGCGCTTTGGCAAAAAATAAAGGGTTCGCCATGGACCTCGATCTTTTTCCCTTTGACCGAAAAATTGTCGTTTTCCTTGAGCAGAACCAAATTCCCGGCGGGAGTTTTCTTGGGCCGGCCGCGGCTCACCACAACGAGCAGTGCCATTTGAAATGCTCAACCTGTTCAGTAGAGTCTTGACACGCATTGCTTCTCCTTTGCGGCCAGGATGATTTCTCGCAAAAACCATAATAGCCGGCACGGAGAGGCAATGCCCTTGTTTTTTACGAACTCACTTCACAGATTCTACGGAAGAGGCGTTGATCCTTACTTCCAATCTCCCTTAAAAACAACATTCATACGATTGACAGACATCAAACAACTGTCCCATCCGTAATAAAGCCAGTTTGGAACATAAGCATTGCCATTGCCAAGTTGCAGGATTTTTGTTTCATTTTGTTCATTTATACTGCTGATTTTATAGGAGTCTCCACCTACCGCCTCCATTTTCCAGTAGATTTTATTCAGGCCGGACATCATTCGCTCTTTTTCCCAATATGCATAAATTGATTGATTATTTCCGCACAACACCACCCATTTCCAGTCATCGGCCGGCAGAAAGATATATCTGTTATACCCGATAGCAGCATTTTCCACAAACTGAAGCCCCTCCTTCTGAGGTCCGATTTTGTATAATCTTAGAAGAGAAGGAGCAAGACTACCTAACGATTTGATGCTCCAACATCTATCATTATCGCAGTCGGATACGTTGACCCCCATGGTGACGTCTCTTACCGGCACGGTCCAAAAATTTTGCGCATAGTAGTATTTTGACAGGGCGCTGTTATTTGCCGATTTCAGGGAAAGATTAGTTCTGAAAACAAGGGGGGTTACGGTATCGTTGTTGACATGGGAAACGTCGAAGGTCACAGGCCCCGCGCTGGTTATGTTTTCTCTTCTATAGGTAGACATATACCAGACAGCTTCCTCACCGGTGTACGGATCCTTGCCGGTCAGTTCCCTTCCTGTTGTTCCTTCTAAAGCTGTAATTGTTTCAAGACTGCCATCCGGCATTTTGAAAACAAACTCCTTGTTTGAATAATTTACTCCCGGATGTTTCAAATGGATCGATTTCACAAAAAGGCCGTATTTGTATCCTTCCGCCGATATGCCTCCAAGCAGTTGATCGGTAATTATCTGCGAGCGCAAAAATGGCCGTTCTTTCTCCTCGCATTTGCCGCTTGATGGATCCTGAGAATAAGAGTTTATAGTGTCACACACCAGCCAACGCCTGTAATATTGCTCTGAATTATGGTTGACGACGAAGGTTTCGACTGCCGGGACAAACCTCTGTATCTGCATAATCATTCTCTTTGAGTCATATTCGGCGGGTCCCTCGAGAAATGCTTTGATAAGTCTCTCCTTTTTCTCATTCAGCTTGCTCTTTCTGTCAGGTGTATCTTTCGGGAGCGTAAGGCCGTATTTATACACCTCATACTGCACATAAAGTTGAAGCGCTGCTGTCTGGTAAGATATGAATCGGCGGAAGGCGTCTTCAATTGCCTGGTAATTTGCCTTGTCGCTGTGGTTATTACTATTGTTATTAATAACATTTGTAAAAAGCTGTATGGCGGCTTGCGACGCATCATCGACTCGGGTCACTTCATCGGCATATATACTCAGCACCGTATCAAAACTGTCAACAGGCGTACCATTGCAAGACTTGCATTGCATCCTCTCCACAAAAGCATTCTTGAACTCATTAAAATTAGCATTGTTTGTTTTTTTTGCTTGAACCAAATTTTTATAGGCGGTTAATGACGGCGATATGCAACCGAGTTCAAGAGGTCTCAACTTTGCATTAAGCACTTCAAATGCGCTCTTAGTGAGCAGTGATTTGATTGAATCGACCTGTCTCGATATCAGCATTAACTGTTGCTGTATTGCCTGGACATTTTCATCTATGCGATTCAACGTTTCTACATTTTCCTCCGCTTCAATATCATCAAGAATCTCAAAGGCTATATTAAGTATCTCTCCGACCGGCACAGCTATGTTTTTAATAGCCTTGGTTGATGATTCGGTGAAGTTCCATTTTCCGGAATCAAGAACCGGCTGCAGATCCGCCGTAAGGGTTTCATCGGCGAAACTGACTGTTTTACCGGTCTGAATATCCTGTATTACCGCGTTGATGAAAGCGTCATAATCACGGCCGGTGACGCTGTTCCAGAATTTGCTGTCGGAAAACCAGGCATCAGCCTCCGATATCATGGAGCTGACTTCAGCAAAGGTTGCCGCGTCGGGTAGTGATAAATAGTTACTAACGGCTGTAACGGCGCCATCGTAGGATACTTGCGGATTGCGCTCCATAAAAACCGCCACCAATGTGGTCAAACCATTTACTTCGTAAACGCTATGAGGTTCAAAAGAGTAGACGACCCGCTTTAAATAGCCCTTGAAAGGCTGTCCGTCCGGCGTTTTCCCCCCTGTCACGATAATGGTAAATGTTTCGGGCAAATCTATGGCGGAAATAACGTATAGCCCTTCAGTATCTGTAGCCATCAGGAAATTGAATACTATCTCACCAGCAGCATTCCGAACGGCCATGTCGGCTCCAATCAATTTATCGGTATAAATTGCTGTTCCGACGAAAGATTTTGCAGAACCGGCAGATGGACTACTGTCGCCATTACCGCAGCTTGTCAATAGGCTAAAAACGACGAGCATCAGCAATAGACTAACAAGTAGTTTCATTTTGCCTATAAGCATTTTGGACTCCTTACCCATGTTTCGTTATCGAGTGTCTAACGTGTTACCTTTCTTAGCCATCGGAGCAGGCAGAATCGCCGACTTTCCTTGAGTTCTGAGTGGTTGCCCGGCCGATGCGTAGTTTACTCTAATAATTGCCTCGGCTCCGTTTACCAACCAGACCAATTCCCCAACCACATCCAGCATACTCTCTGCTTGAGCCGTAAGCTCCTCGGAAGCGCTGGCCGACTCATCGGCATTTGAGGCATTTTCCTGAGTCACTTTATCCAGTTGGGTGACCGCAATTCTAATTTGATCCATTCCCGTAGCCTGCTCTTTGGAGGAGGAGGCGATTTCCCCCATAAGCTCGGCAACTTTATTGGCATTGCCGGATACTTCAACAAAGGCCTCATCGGCAATTTTAACCAGTTCTGTCCCCTGATTTATCCTTTTAATAGTTCCTTCAATAAGGTTTGACGTGTTTCTCGCCGCTTCCGCCGCACGCTGGGCTAAATTTCTGACTTCATCCGCCACAACGGCGAAACCGGCTCCGGCCTCGCCGGCCCTGGCCGCCTCCACCGCGGCGTTTAAGGCCAGTAGATTAGTTTGAAACGATATTTCGTCTATCGTTTTGATGATTTTGCTGATTTCCCGCCCAGATGCGGAGATTTCGTGCATTGCTTGGGTTACTTCCTTCATGGACCCGGCGGCACGATTTACCGCGACCTTGGTTTGAGTCACCAATGAGTCGGCTTGAGAGGCATTCTCCGAGCTTAGCTTGGTCATTGAACTCATCTCTTCAAGTGAAGCGGAGGTTTCTTCCACCGCGGCCGCCTGTTCTGAAACTCCTTCAGCTAACGATTGGCTGGTTGAAGATACCTGACCTGAGGCTGACGTCACCTGTTCCGTTCCTTCCTTTAACGCCTCGGTAATCTTCTGTATAGGTTTGGCTATAGCTTTTCCTGTCCAAAGCCATATGAGGATGGTGACGAACAAAGAACTACCAAACAGAATTAGGATCGTCACCATCATCCTGGCCCCGGCCCTCTCGATTTCCATGGTGGCGGCCAGAGCTTCATCTTCGTAGGAACCTGCACCTATCACCCAGTCCCATGGCTTATAATAGGCTATTCTGGCTATTTTCACCCTGGCCTGAGTCTCTCCCTCATTTTTCCATGGATATCTTTGCTCCGCGATTTCATCGGATTTGAGCGCCACACCCTTCTTACATATCTCCTGAATAAAAAAATTGCCTTCACTATCCTTGGCGTTCCATATATTCTCTCCATCTCGCTTCCCATCCTTGGAAACGATATACGTGCCCTTGCTGTCGACCACATAAACATATCCCGTTTCGCCTATTTTAATCTTGGTTATGGCCTCTTTTATGTGTTGAAGGCTTTCCTGAGGTAATCCAACATAGAGCATGCCTATAACGGCCTTGCCGCTGTTTAATATTGGCTCATAGGCAGTGGTGTACCAGCCGTCCACCACGAAAGCCTGTCCTGTATAAATCTCCCCTTTCAGCACCGTAGAAATAACTTGGTTTGGTTTTCCGTCCTGATTCAAGGCGGGAATATAGGTTCCAATCGCTCGAGATCCATCCTTTGCCTTGACGGTCGTGGCCACTCGAAGCATGTCGCCCGATTCATTCATTCTCTGAAAAATAGTGCAGGTCGTACCGACCACCTGGGTCACCCGATCTACTAAAGGCACCTGAATATCGGTATCTTTCACCTGACCGAGCCAGTTGTTGCCTAACATTACCTTGGGGAGTTCGACAGATACGATCGTCTGGGTCAATTGGTTGGTTGCCGTCCATGGAACTGTTTCCCGAACCGAGGAAATCCCTCCATGAAAAGCGGCTATTTCCCTGGCGACGTTCAGATAGTATTTCATATTCTTCTCGGTCATCTCCTGAGCCTTCTGACGCGACTCCGTCAGACTAATGACCGACTTCAAGATATGATCCAGGGAAGCCCTTTCGAGTTTGGCCATCTCCTTCCCCGCCATGTCGCTCATTTTCCCGTTTTGATTGAACACCATCGCGGAAATGATCGTTAGCGGCAAAATGGTCATGACACAACCTATGACCACCAGTTTGGACTTAAGCTTCATTTTTTTGAACATGCTCATTATCCTTTCTTCGAGACCGCCGCGGTGAATGCCGATCGGATAATTTTAACCTGGCTTGAACGAACTGCGAGATATGCTAAAGCCGCTTTTACGTTAATATGTTTAATTAACACAAAAATATCTTCAATAACCATATGGCCGTTAAACCTAATGGATAACTAAAAAAATTATGGAGCCATTAAGCAAGAATCACAAGGGCAAGCTATACGATCGAATGCCGGCATGGTCGCCGGCACCGCGATGAGAGGCCGCCGGCTTCATCGAGGATGGCGCACTATCTTGATAAATGATTGGAAGTTTATAAATCCGCGGAAGTTGACTCGCCGGCCATCCGACTTGAAAACGCTTCCCGACAGGGACATCAGTATGGAAGGGATTGATCGATTACGATCAATTGATGGCTGACATTTATTATCGCGGCCCTGTTTCAAACCGGCCGAAAGATAAGTCGGGTATCTAATTGGGACTGACTGGGCTATCCATTATCTTGGCGGCAACTTGGTTGCAAACATTTCCTCAAGGCCAAACGATCAATCCCCCCACCAGAGACTGGCCAGATCGATCTCCACTTCCGGAAACGGTTCGACCCGCACCTTGTCCTTTTCCAGGTAATTTCCCAATAGCATCCAAGCCCCGTCCTTCAACTCGAAAGCCTCGAGAAGCTTGGTCAGCGGGTCGATGAGCCAGAGATACGATACGCCATGATCAGCATAAATAGGCATTTTACGAACCCGGTCAATACGAAAAGTGCTTGGGGACAGGATTTCGCAGATCCAGTCCGGAGCGATGGTCGTCCAGTTGTCCGCCGGCGGGGCCGGCAGCCGTTCCTGTTTCCAGCCGGCCAAATCCGGCACCAGCAGGCTTTCGCCCAGCATTACTTCCGGTTCGATCAGAAAAATCCAGCCGCCCGGTCCGCCGCTATCTCCAAA
>JADFXS010000028.1:19220-19664 GCA_015233515.1 Deltaproteobacteria bacterium
CCTTCGATAATCTCGCCGGTCATATTCTCTGGCAGTTTGTAAAGATCGTCGTAAACGGCCTTACGGGCGGATGGCAATGACATTTAACCCTCCTTTTCGGCACTGACCGACCGCGGGTTGACAAATAAATCTCCTCGGGCATGGGAACTTCAATTTAAACAATAATGCCAACAAGATGACAACATAATATCTTATGATGACTCGTATTGTCAATCATTGCCGCCGGCCTAAATCCACCACCAAATCGCGGATAGGGCGCGTAAACCCCCGGCAAAACGCCGACCATAAATCCACGTATCAAACCAACTACTTGATTTTGATATATTCATGGACAAAAAGCCGATATTTCCGTATGCTGTTCATGATATGCATATTGGACCACCGCCGGCCGGGTCGGCCCGTAACGCGATGCTCAGTCCGGCCGCCGGTGGCAATTTTTTATTT
>JADFXS010000381.1:0-473 GCA_015233515.1 Deltaproteobacteria bacterium
ACTTCCCAAAGCATGGTCGAGTTAAGGGAAGCGCCGGAGAAGTCGGCCCGGTCAAGCAACGCGCCTTTGAAATAGCATTTGCCGAGCCTGGCGCCGCTAAAAACGGCGTCGGAAGCGTCCACGCCGGAAAAGATGGACATATCCGCTTCGGATTGGCTGAAGACCGCGCCGGTCAGCTTGGCCTTTTGCAGAATGGACATCCTGAGCTTGGCGGCGGTGAGATCGGCGGCGGTGAGGTCGGCTTTATTGAGCAAGGTCTGCACGAACCCGGCGTGACTCAGATCGGCTTTCTTGAACAGGGCCTTGATCAATATCGCCTTGTCGAATACAGCCTTTTTAAGACAACACCCCGAAAAGTCGGCTTGGTTGGCCATAGCCTGGGTCAGATTCGCACCATCGAGATTGCTTCCGGCGAAAATGGTTTTCTGGCAGTTGGCCTCCCGGAGGTCCACTCCGGGCATATCCAACTCGGA
>JADFXS010000381.1:489-1374 GCA_015233515.1 Deltaproteobacteria bacterium
CCCGCGGGCATGTCGGGCTTCCACCTCTTCCCTGGTCAATCTTTTCATCTTCTCCGGATCTATCCCGGCCGCCGCCAGCTTATCCTTGACCTGCGTCGGCAATTCGCCGGATTTCGCCTTGGCCTTCACGTCCTCGCAGGTCTTCCTGGCCGCCGCCAGTTTGGCCTGGCCGTCTTTCATCAAGGCATCGCCCTGGGCCCCGGCTTCCTTGATTTTACCGGCCGCGTCGGCGAACTGCCGGTCTAACTCGGGCGTGAGCAGTCCCGCGGCCTGTAACTTGGCGCGTTCCTTGGCCATCTTGGCCAGACCGGCCTGGCTGGCCTCCCCCGCGGACAGGATGGGCGGATTTTGAGCCGCTGCCGAGAACATGCCCGGGTCCCTACCCGCGGCTAGAATTTTTTTGAGCGCTTTTCCCTCGACTTCTTTTTGCATCGCTTTGAGCGGGGCCATTTTGGCGTCAATAAATCCATTTATATCTTTAATGAAACTATCGACCATGCCCTTTATATCCATGGGCGGTATGGTCAATTTCGGGGCCGCGTCTTCGCCGGGCGCCTCTCCTTCGGGTGGAAGCTTGAGCGCCAAACCATCCTGAGCGCCAATCTTCAACTCTGGAGGCAAGGCGTCGATCAACCAGGCCCGCAAATCCACTCCGGCCTTATGGGCTTCGAACAGGTTTTCACCCTTGGGGAGCGGGAGGATGATGGCCGTCGGATGTTTTTCCAGCCAAGGCTCAATAAACGCAGTAGTCGTTGCTTGGCTGGCCGGCAGTATGACTATCATTGCTTGCGCGGTTTCAAGGCTTTTCGCGGCTTCGCCCTGGGGTTTGGTCCCGGGGTCTTTTAACGAGTAAATTGAAAAGAAATCACCCGCTTCCTGCCAGAG
>JADFXS010000381.1:1412-1961 GCA_015233515.1 Deltaproteobacteria bacterium
TTCGTCCCGCACTCTGACCGCCGGCGCCAAGTCATCCAACACCAGAGCCAAGGGAGTGTCTGCCGAACCCTGGACAAGGATATCTCCGGTTGGATCGAGCGGGTTTCCCGGTCGGATCAAAAGCCGGTTGAGAACCGGCCCGTCAAACCTTGGCAAGACCAGACCGGCGGGTATCTCCAACTGTTTAAGCGCGCCGGCGCCGTCTATTTGAGGCGGGAGTCCCCAGAGGTTGGGCTCATCCGCCAGGAGTTCTTCGTTTACTCCCAGCCAGGCCCGTCTCAAGGTCTTTCGTTGAAAACCCAGCTTAAGAAGATCGTTTTGAAGGCGATGATTTTGTTCCAACTTTTTCCGCCAGGCCACAGCCAGGGGGAAACCGCGATCATGCCACGGATTGACCTTTTCCGGGGCCAGGACGTCAACGTCCAGTCCCAGGTCTTTCAGCTGACTAGGGCTGAATTTCCGTGACAACATATCCCGCATGTCTTTTTGCCAGGCCGCCATGTTCTGCCGCATATCGGCGAGCTTTCCGCTCGCCGCGTCGAACTTTCC
>JADFXS010000381.1:1976-3477 GCA_015233515.1 Deltaproteobacteria bacterium
GGCTAAAAGTTTGGTCCTGATATCCGCGATAAAACCATAGTCTACTTTGACTAAATGGCTAAAAGGACTCAAGCGGACTTTAAGGGCCTGGAGTTTAGTCTCCAGGGCGGTCAGCATGCTTAACTGGTCTTGAATGATCTTGGGCCCGGCCGCCATGGCTTCTTCAGGGGTTATGCCCAAACGCGGGGCTTGGCCCATGGCCCGCTTTTTGGCGTCGTTGAGCTGCTGGGGAATCAGCCGAAGCTTATGCAGCGCTTTATTGGTTTTTCCCGGGGCGTCGGCCAGCGGGGAAAGGTCGATGGGGACCTTGAGGTCTGTGGCCTTTAGCTGGTCTTGATGATAGAACTCGATGGGCTTCGGGGGCTCGGCCAAATTTTCCGAAGCCACGAACAGGTGAGTGACATCGGAGTATTCATCGTCGAGTATCTTGGTGGACCCGCGATACATGACCACTCCCCGGAGAATTCCGGGAAAAAGCCAGACCGTGTCGATCCGGGTGGTTACCTCTTTAAAGATTTCCTCCGCGTTGGCGGTTGGTTTCAAATCGGTTTTTTGAGTGACGAAACAGCGGATGCGCAGCCCGGGCAAACGTGAGGTCAAGTCCTGGTAATCCGGATGCATGTGCAATATTTTCAGGTTTTCGTCGCCTCGAAAAAATCCTTCGGCTTGCTGATCTTCCGGCGCGGTGTTGAAGAACTCATAGTTCATGTCGTCGGGGAAGAAGGGCCAGCGCTCCCTGAGCCATTTATCGTCGTAGGTCCCGTTTTTCCTGGCCCGCTGAGGCCACATCATGTCCAAGGGGCCAAAGCCCGCCGGTTGAGGTCTGTCCTCCGGCATAGCCATAAGATGTTGTGGGTTTTCGATATTGGGTAAAGGGATCAACGGATCGACGCCGAGAAATTTTGTCGGCTGCAGGCCTTTCCCTAAAGGGTTAAATTCAAAACCGGGACCTCCAAAGGCGTTTTCGTAGCTGATCGGCATTTGCGAGAAGGCAGTGGCCGGCGTGACGGCATTCACCGCATACCCGGTCATGCGCCAATAGCGATCCCCGAAGACCATCAGTCGCTTACGCAAATTTCCCACGCGGAAGGAAATTTCGGCGCCCGGCCAGATTTCGCCCCTGGGTGCGCAACAGGCTCCGGTGACCAGGACTTCTCGTTTGGGTTTCGGCAGGCCTTGGTCCAGGACATGGCCCTTGGGCAGTTCACCGGGAATCACTCCCCAGAGTTCCTGCTCCTTCAGGGGAGATTCCGGCGCGGTCAAATCGAAAAAGATCATGGTCGTGACGGACAGATAAAGCTTGCCTCCGACCCCGAAAGGCGTAACCAGGACGGAATGCTCATTTTTTTTATAGATTTTCATACCGGCCGCTACATGAGACTGACTAAGCCGGCGATAACGGCATAGGCCCCGGCCGTGGCGGCCAATTCGCCAATCGCCTCGGTCTTTTCGCCGATGGCCTGGGTCTTGGCGCCGATGGCCTCGGTTTTATCACCGATGG
>JADFXS010000382.1:0-979 GCA_015233515.1 Deltaproteobacteria bacterium
TCAAAGATATTGACCATCACGGCTAAATCTTTTTCGTCGGATTGATAATGTAGTTTGGGTTCCATCATTCGGGCGAGAAATTGCCTGGGAGTAATCGGGGCCGGGAGACCTTGGACCGGGGTTTCATCCAGGAGCCCTAATCCCTTGATGACTCGCCATACGGCGCACCAACCCGGCCAACGTAAGGAATACCGCCCGGTTTCCCGAATGGATGAAGTCAGGCCCAAAGGTTCGATATAGGCGGCGGCGTTGCCGTTGGGTAGCGCTTCCAGTTCACCCAAACCGGGAAAAAAGACGCTATGGATCATTTTTTCGTGTTGTTCGGCGGGGGAAATATCCAGACGTTGCCCTTCATGGATGAAAACCGCCGGGCGCATCTGGGAGCTCAAGACCATGTCCCAGTTCCAACTGATTTTATACTTCAGCAGATTGCCGGCGGCTTTCGCTTCCGGAATACCACCGCAGTAGGAATTAAGAACTTCAACCTGGTCAAATTCCCGAACCCCCTGGCCAATAAGCACCAGGTCTATGCCCGGGTCCAAACCACATTCCGGGAGGAGGACTACTCCCGCTTCCCGGGCCGGAGTATCCAAATCAACCAATGGATATCTGTAATTCGTGGAGAGTATGGACACCCGGCTTTCCACCGCGGCTTCAAAGGCATTGCGCATTAAGGGCTGGGGCAGCAGATCGATGGCCGCCTGAGGTTTATAGTGTTTAAATAGTGAGGAAATTTCCTCCTTGGATGACGCGTTTACGGTGGTGCATTTAACCTTGGCCATGTTTGGCCAGCCGGCTATCGTGCTGGGAAGAGTGGCGGTCGCATCGGCGCAAATTATATCCGTAACGTCCGGACTAGCCGCCAAGTCCAATAGCGCGGCTTGGCCCTGCAGGCCTAACCCGCCTAAAACCACAATACGCATTTTATGTACCTCTCAGGAAGAAACTGGCAAAAGTTGGAAGATTTTACCACAAGTCC
>JADFXS010000382.1:1127-3469 GCA_015233515.1 Deltaproteobacteria bacterium
CTCCAACACTACCAAATCACAATGAGATTTCTCCCTTCGGTCGAAATGACAGACAGGGGTGTTCGTGAATGAGCTGAGATTTTGACCGCATCATTCCGAAAAAACTTCCGAGCTTCATTAAAACATCATATAACGGCGGAAAGGTCTAATTAATCATGAATAGTGTTATTTGCCGGACAAATCTTGTCCAATGACGCCGTTGTCGCGGCAGCCGGAGAACAGGAAGGGTACTGGTTACCAAACTCCAACCCGGGAATCGTTTATCGCGAAAACCGGAGTTTTCCGTACCGGTTTCCCAAACTGGAATTCAGAAACCATCCAACTGATATCAGATTGGTCACCACGGCGAATTTAACAACTATCTCGAGGATGTCGGTTATATCTTGCTGATCGTTACAAAATGTTCCTGAAGAGCGAGTCCTCCACCGGATGGGTCCCATAAGTCCAAACCGCCGGCCATCAGCGTGTTATCCGCTAATCCCCTTCCTAGGGCTCTGGTTTCCACCGGTATTTGTCGCCCAAAACCGTGAACCATGAAAACGGCTTCCGGCTGGATGAATTCCGTCAACTTGGTCTTAAGCTGTCCGGTAATGCCATGACTGGTCACCATTACGGTTTCCCCGTCCTCAATATCCATTTTCCGAGCAATACTCTGGTTGATCCATAATTCATTTTCCGGCATCCGAGCGTTGAGGCGAGGATTATTAATGGTATTGCCTTGGCTATGGAGTGCGCATCGACCCACGGTCAGACGGAATTGTCCAGCCGCCGGCGTGACTGGGGCGATATAAGGTTTGAGTGAGGGCAAACCTAATTTTTCCCACCGGTCATTAACTATTTCAATTCGACCGGAGGCCGTGGGGAATTTGATCTGGTCGGGCTTGCGGTAGATGGGTTTGTCGGTTAGTTCCACGAAGCCTTTGGAAAGCAGTTCATCGACCTTGACTCCGACGCCTTCGAGTTGAATCGCCCATAAGTCGTCGATGCGCTTGAAAGCCAGAGGAGTAATCTCCAGCTTTCTCGCCAGATCGGAGATTATTTCCCAGTCCGCCTTGGTATCGAATCTGGGTTCCATGCATCTCTGCCGAATAAAGAAAGTCGGGATCAAGTCGTTTTTCTGTTGAATCATGCTTTCCCGTTCCAGGTAAGTCGACAGGGGCAAAACCAAGTCTGCCTGCCACGCTGTTTGCGACCAGCCTGAAGTGACGCAGACGAGATAGTCCAGTTGGTCAAAGGCTTGTTTGATGACGGTAGGATCAGGGAAAGATGATAATGGATCGTGGTTGAAAGCTACGTACGCCTTTATGGGATACGGATCAGCGCCGGCCATGGCCTTGAAAGCCAATTGCAGCAGGCCGGCCTCGGGGTCAAATTGCGGGTATTTCCAGCCCACGCCGTCTGCTCTTTTTTCCTGGACTTTGGGAAATAAGTCCACCAGCCTGTTGAGACTTTTCCGGCCCAAATATTCCGGTGTGTTCACCAAGGGCAGGCCCCCCTTGGCCCCCACCGATCCTAATAAAGCATTGATGATGTAAGCCGAGCGCGCCAGATGGAACGAATCCCGATAGCGCGCGGTCATCCAACCCGGGTGCCATATGACCGCTGGAGCGGCTTTGGCCAAATCTTCAGCCAACATAACGATATTTTCAGCTTTGATGGCGGTTTCGCCTTCCGCCCAGGCGGGAGTATAAGGCTCGACAAAGCGGCGTAACGCATCCAACGGCTGGATGAAAGCGTGGGCATAAGTTTCATTATACAGATGGTTATTTAACAGGATATTGATGACCGCCAGATTCAAAGCGTAATCCGTTCCCGGTCTGATCATCAGGAAGCGGTCGGCTTTGCCGGCGGTTACCGTAGCGCGGACGTCGATGACCGTCAGTCGGGCTCCGGCCGCCATGCCGTCCAACAGATTATTGACTTCCCGGACATCGATAGATTCAAAAACATTCCGGGTTTGGAGGACTACTTGTTTGGCGTTTTTAAAGTCATAAACCAGTTGTTCGTGACCAAAACCGAAAAGGGATAAGGCGGCGTGGTGGACATTACGCGCGCAAACAGCGTCGCTACTGTTGTAGTTGGGTGATCCGAGGGCTCGGACCAAAGCTCGAGACAAATCGCTGAACGGACCGCCGCCGTCGGACCAAAGCAGGCTCCGGGCGCCATGGGATTTTTGAATGGCTTTTATTTTTTCCAACACAGGGCAATTGCCCCCCCCCCAAGAACCCGGCCCCCATTTCCTTCCCCCCCTGCCTCGGGTCTGGCCTGGGGGGACCGCGGGCCCCCATCGGCATTGGAGGAGGCCCGACCGGGGGCGCCTCCGCGCCACAGCGGCCCCCTGG
>JADFXS010000383.1 GCA_015233515.1 Deltaproteobacteria bacterium
ACTGATGTGGAAAATCGTTGGCTGGACGAGGAGAAGTTGACCATGTTCGCCGCCCCGCGCAGTTCGGCTGGCGGTACTCACCGGGCCCTGGTCAAGCTCAACCGCCTTTATGGAGCCGCCGCCTATTGGATCTATGTGGATCACGACCAAGTCTACTGTTTTAACAAGGTGGATGAAGGATGTCCCGTGGAAACCGGATTCAAGGCGGGGCAAGTCCTACCCCTAAGCCAGACGAATATTTCCTCGGCCCTTTCCGGACCAGGCGCGGTTTGGATCGAAGAAGAAAATGTATGTTCTCTTCTTATCCCCATTACCAGCGGAAGAGGACACCCCATGGGCTGCGTGGGACTTACGGTTCCGGGCGCCACCGCGGACGCTCCGGAAATTTCAGAAATTTTTAACGTGCTTGGCTTAGACGCGCACGGAAAGGGGAACCATTTTTAGATGCTCGCCAAAACTGAAGAAAAATCCACCCTGTCTTTGGAAAACCAGACCGGAAATGGAAACGGGCAGACGATTTGGCGCTCGATCTGGTGGAAAGCTCAGCTTGAGATTCGCATGGCGGTCGTTGTTTTCGTGCTGGGTCTGGTGCTCAGCCTGGTCTCTCCACATTTTTTCAGCATGCACAATATGCTCAATCTAATGGACCAGATGGTGGTCATCGGCATCGCCAGCCTGGGAGCGACCTTGGTCATTCTCACCTCCGGCATCGATCTGTCCGTGGGTTCGGTCCTGGGTATGACCGGCATTGTCCTGGGAATGAGCTTTGGTCCCCTGGGCACGGCGGGAGCGGTCATAGCCGGCCTGGCCGCCGGCGCGGGCGCGGGTCTGATCTCCGGATTGCTGGTCGCCAAAGCCGGATTGGCGCCTTTCGTGGCCACCCTCGGCATGATGGCCATAGCTCGAAGCCAAGCCTATGTTCTAAGCGGAGCCCGCAGTATCAACAATCTTCCCCCGGCCATCGAATACGTCGGCAATGCCATGTTTTTAGGGATTCCCTTGAACTTTATCTGCCTTTTGGTCCTTTACGCTCTCATGTGGCTGTTTCTTACCCGCACCAAGGCCGGCCGCTCGATTTATGCCATCGGTTCCAACGAGGAAGCCGCCCGGGTGGCGGGTATCGCCGTGGATAAGTATAAAATTCTGACCTACGTGGCCAGCGGTTTTTTCGCCGCCCTGGCTTCGGTTTTTCTTTCCGCCCGAATTCTTTCCAGCGATCCCATCGCCGGCAACGGACTGGAGTTGGACACTATCGCGGCGGTCGTCATCGGCGGCGCCAGCTTGTTTGGCGGTCGAGGTTCCATGATCGGCACTCTGCTCGGAGTTTGCATCATGGTCCTCATTCGTAACGGCCTCAATCTTCTCGGCGTTGACCCCTACTGGCAGGGCACGGCCATCGGTTCGGTGATCGTGGCGGCTCTTTTACTGGATCGTTTTTTCAGCTCCGGCAGCCGCCGGGCTTCCAAATAACCAAGGCCACGGCCTTTTAACCCGGATTAGGCAGTCGGGTTGGTGACAAGGGACCGAAATACGATGCGAAACACGAAGTTGGACCGATTTCCGGCCGCAGGCGTCTCGCGGGAAACCTCGAGGCGGAAAAGCGGGAAAAGATTGTTGCCGCCGCTAGTTCGGCGCCACAGCGGAAAGCAGCTGCATAATCCGAGCTAATATAAAGGAGGGAGAATAAGGGGACAAAATTATCAGCGGCAAAACCCGAGTCTGTCGACTCAAGGCAAGGAAACATCGATCAAAACACAACGAAGTTCTCACCTGGAGGGAAGTGTGAAAAAAATTCAAAAAATCATGGTCGTTCTTAGTCTGTCCGCCTTCATGGTCATGTCTCTGTCCGCGTTTTCCTACGCCGTCGCCAAGGAATTCGCCTATTTGACCCCGGGACTTGATCTTCCTTTTTGGCGCTATTTAGCCAAGGGTATTGAAGATGAAGCCAAAAAAGCCGGACACAAATCCACTACCTATGACAGCAACAATGATGCCGCCAAACAATTAGCCAATGCTCAGGACGCCATTGCCAAAACAGTCGACGGCATCATGATCTCCCCCACGGACTCCTCCACCTGCCCCAAGGTTCTGGAGCTGGCGAAAAAGGCCGGAATCCCCGTCGTGATCGCCGACATCGGCACTGAAAGCGGCGATTACGTGTCTTTCGTCATCAGTGACAACACGGAAGGCGCTTACAGCGTTGGGAAGCTTCTGGCGACAAAACTCGTCGCCAAGGGTTGGAAGGAAGGACCGGTCGGTTTGGTCACCATCAGCCTGGCCAGGGCCAACGGCCAAAAACGGACGGCCGGTTTCCGCAAAGCCATGACCGAAGCGGGAATCAAGGAAGCGGCCCTGAAACAGATGCAGCTTTACACCGGCGACGAAACCTTCAAGTACGTCCAGGATATGATCACGGCCAACCCCAACATGCGGGGCATTTTCATCCAGACCGATAATCCCACTTTAGGCGCGGTCCGTGCGGTGCAGACCGCCAGGATGGGCGACAACATCCTGGTGGCCGGTTTCGACGGCGTCCCGGAATTCGTGGATTTGATCAAATCCGGCAAACTCATTGGTTCCGGCATGCGGCAACCTTACCTGATGGGCCAACGCTCCATGCAGGCCCTGTTAGATCATCTGGGCGGCAAGCAAGTGCCCAAGGAAATCATGGTTCCGATCATGTTAGTCAGCCAAGACAATCTGGAACAAGTTCTCCCCACCATCAAACAATCCGTCTTTGCCGGAGAACTGAAGTAGTCAACACCCGGAGCCCGGAAATTGTCCGGGCTCCCCTAAAAAAAACGAATGGAAAACCCATGGTCCAACTGAAAATACCTTTCGGCGAATCCGCCCTTCATTTTGAAATCCCGGAAGAGAACTTGAGCGGAGTATTCAGTCCTCAATCCACTCCGCCCCTGGAACATTTAGAGGAAGCCATTCAATCGGCTCTTGACCATCCCCTGGGGCAGCCGCCGATAGAAAAGCGCCTGCGGCCCTCGGACCGGGTATTGATAATATCCGATGACAACACCCGCTTTACGCCGGCCGATCTAATCATCCCGGCCCTTTTACATAGGATGAACGCCGCCGGAATTCCCGACCACCGGATATCCTGTATCATGGCTTTGGGCACCCATCGCTATATGACCGAAGAAGAAATGGTCGCCAAAGTGGGTCCCCGGGGTTTCAGCCGCATTCGAGTTTTCAACCACGAATGGAAAAATCCCCAAGTCCTGGTCAACCTGGGCGTATCTGGTCGCGGCACCCCGCTGGAAGTCAACCGGGCCGTGGTCGAAGCGGATGCGGTCATCGGTTTGGGGGCGATTGTCCCCCATCATATTCCCGGTTTTTCCGGATCGTCCAAAATCATCCAGCCCGGAATATGCGGGCCCAGGACCACGGCCGCGACTCACCTTTTATCTTGTGAAGGCGGCGGGGATTCCTTTTTAGGCTATGAAGACAATCCCG
>JADFXS010000384.1:0-504 GCA_015233515.1 Deltaproteobacteria bacterium
AGGCGGCAAAATCAGTTCTCCCAAGAAATATTTCCTGGGGTCTGATTTATATGACGAACTGGAGAGCATCAAAGCCAACCCGGTTCCGTTTGGCGGAGACGATTACTTCAAACCTCTTGGAACCAAAGGAGAAAAACGATTCTTCTAGGATTTTTCCATGACCTTTACGCATGACTTGACAGCTGAATGCTTACAGTCTGAAGCGGCCTTCTGCACTGCCGTTTGCCCGTTTAACCTGGATATCCGGGATTTTATCGGGAAAGTGCAGCAGGGCCGCTTCAACGCGGCATACAAAACTTACCAGAATGTTACCGGGTTTCCGGGCATTGTCGCCGCATTATGCCCGGAACCCTGTAAAATGGTTTGTCCGCTCAAAGATGCCGGAGGCTCCATCTCCCTTAAAGATCTTGAAAAGGCATCGATTGCCCATGCCCGGAACAGGGATCCCAATCAGTATAACCTGCCGCCAAAGGAGAAACGAATTGCCGTCATCGGCGCGGGCAT
>JADFXS010000384.1:642-3466 GCA_015233515.1 Deltaproteobacteria bacterium
CTTCAGTTTAAATATGAGACATATTCTCTTTTTCTGAATAAAGAGATCTCGAGTCTCGATGAGCTGGATTTTGACGCGGTTTATATTGCCACCGGAAAGGGAGGAAATCTTTTCGGACTGAATCGAAGCGGGGACGGCTATTTTTCCACGACCCGGTCAGGGATATTTGTCGGCGGTTCCGTTGCCGGCGCCGATACCATGACGGCCATTGCGCATGGTTTGAACGTCGTCAAGGCCATCGAGACCTTTCTGAAGATCGGCTCCATGAGCCATTCATATGCGCGTAAAAATACGAAATTGCCCTATGAAGCGATCCGGGTCATCCCTTCAAAGGCCGTTTTTCCATCAACCGGAGAGATCTATTCCAAGGACGAGGCGATGGTCGAGTCAAAACGCTGCTTGAAGTGCTGCTGCGACGCCTGCGTTTACTACTCTCCGCTGATGGATTACTTCAAGAAATTTCCCTCGCGGATCAATGAAGAGGTGCGGGTGACCCTGACGCCGAGTTCTCTCGACGGACACGCCAAGCTGGCGACTCGGCTTCTTTCGACCTGCACCCATTGCGGTTTATGCAAAGAGGTCTGCCCGAAAGACATCGATACCGGCGAGTTTCTGCTGCAAAGCCACAAAACCATGCGGAAACAGGGCGCCATGCCCTGGGCGTTCCATGAATTCTATCTGAGAGACATGGAATTTTCAATTATCGACGCAGGGATATCAAGGCGGCCCAAAGAATATGCCCAGAGCGGATACATGTTTTTCCCGGGTTGCCAACTGGGTGCTTCCAATCCGCAATACGTAATCCGAAGTTATCGTTTCCTGCTTAAACATTTCCCGGATACTTCGTTGACGCTGGGTTGCTGCGGAGCGCCCGCCGAATGGGCGGGAGATGAGAAAATCCATGAGGAAGCGATTGGCCGGATCAGGGAAGACTGGATAAAACTTGGCAAACCAGCGGCCATTCTTGTTTGTCCTATGTGTAAACAGATGTTTGATAGATATTTGCCGGAAATTAAGACCGAATTCCTGTATGATCTCATGATGGCCAAAGGAATTGGAAAGGTCGGCGAATTCCTAGGATTTAGTGCATCCGTATACGACCCGTGCGCGAGCAGGCATGAGTCTCTGTTGCAAGAAACCATCAGAAATTTGTCGGTCAGGGCTGGATTTCAGCTCGAACCCCTGCCGATGGAAGGGAAATTGGCGGAATGCTGCAGCTATGGCGGACATGTGGCCATCGCCCATCCGCCCTACGCGAACAACATGATCAATAAGCGCATCCGGCAAAAAAATACCCCTTACATCACCTATTGTTCCAATTGCCGGGATATCTTTGCCGCCGCCGGGAAACAAACCTGGCATATCCTGGATATTCTGCTCGGTCTTGGGAACGACGACGCCAATCAACTCAACGTATCCGATCGCCGGAAAAACAGGCTGGATCTAAAAAAACTAATTCTCAAAGAATTTTGGAACGAGGATGTGGAAATCGATAACCATAAAAAACCACTGGAAATTTCACAAGAAACCAGAGAGAAGCTTCATAAGAGTTATATTCTTGAGTCAGATCTCCAGGCCGTCATCGAAAACTGCGAACAAACCGGCATGAAGCTGTATGATCCATCGAAAGAAACATTCACAGGTCACATGCAGATCGGGAAAATGACCTACTGGGTTGAATACCGGGTGAAGAACGACGCCTACGAGTTGCTTAACGGCTACCATCACCGCATGAAAATAGAGGAATAGCCATGGCGGAAACGGAAAACAAGAGGCTGATCTGTTTCAGGTGCCGGAGAGAACTGGAGGCGAAGAAAACGGATTTTACCTACTTGGGACATAATTTTTTTACCGAATTACCGAGATGTCCTGAATGCGGCCTGGTTTACGTATCGGAAGAACTGGTAAAAGGCCGTATCTCCGAGGTCGAGATGATACTCGAGGATAAATAATACGACTGCGGACAGACCGTAAATCCGGGATTCAACCCACCCAAGCAAATCAAGACTATTCAAATAGTTAATCGGCGGTTAAAGGCAGGTATACGGTATCGGTATTGCCTTGCTCTAGGCGTTTGCCAGTGGTAATCTTTTATCAATAGGGAGCGTTGGTTCCCAAACTCTAAATTGGAAATTATATAAGGAGGCAGTCCATAAGTCATATGGCGCAGGAACTAGACGATTATTTTCGCCCAAATTTTGACTATCTGCCCTCGATAGACCCTTCAGGCGAAATACCGCCAGCCGGCGACCAGCCCCATCCCTATGACCAACGGCCACAGCAGATTCCGGGTTTTATGGGCGGCCCAGTACGTGGGGATCGCGGCCAGGAGAAAGATGTTACTCGGACTCACATCGAGTTTGGAATCGTTCATAAACAAAGACGGAAATATCATCGCGGCCAGGATGGCCGGCGGCACCAGGCGCAGCCATTTTTCCACCATGACCGGCAGAGGACGGTTGCAAAGCAGCCAAGCGGGTAGAAAACGCGGAATGTAGGTCACCACGGCCATGCCGATGATAGTTATGAAGATCGTTTCTTGGTCCATTGTTCGATTAAGACTCCTGTGGTGGCCGCCAATAACGCGGCGATAATGACGCTCCAACGGGCCAGATCGGTCAGGGATAAAGCCACGGCCGCGAATCCGGCCAGCAACGCCACGATGATCGTCACGCGGTCCTTGATTTGAAAGGCCAGCAAGGCCACAAACAAAGCCGGCAAAGCATAATCCAGAGCCAGCGGCTTGACGTCGGCGATCAGATATCCGGCCGTCAGGCCTATCCAGGTCCCGGCCACCCAGATAGCGTGGGCGGTCATATTCGTG
>JADFXS010000385.1 GCA_015233515.1 Deltaproteobacteria bacterium
AGCTAATCTGTGCTACCACCTGAGTCTGAAGAAATACGAGCAACGAGTCTTGATCGACGAAAAACCGTTAGCCGATCAGGCGTTAAACTTATTACAAAGAAAAAGGCGCTTCAAACCGAGTGAAATCCACCAACTACTTAGACAGCTCTCCACAGAGTCCATCCTGTTTATGATGGCTAGGGCCACTCATGACGATATTACCCGAGCCTTGGTCAGTTACTTTACCAGCCTGCAACATACTCGAACGGAATTGACCGGAGACGACCTCATCCACATGGGCTTGGAACCAGGGCCGCGTTTCAAACAAATTCTGGATAGCCTGCTGGAAGCCCGCCTCAACGGGGAACTTGTCAGTAAAACCGACGAAGAAGATTACGTCCGCCGCAACTACGCTCCAGAGATTTTGGTGAATAAATGACCGGACAAATTCTAAATTTTTCCATTCTCGCCCTGCCGATTCTCCTGGCGGTCACGGTCCATGAGGTAGCTCATGGCTGGATGGCTTTCAAACTTGGCGATGACACCGCCAAACAAGCCGGGCGTCTAACCCTTAACCCCATCAAGCACTTGGACTTGGTCGGCACCTTGGCCTTTTTTCTAACTCAAATGGTCGGTTGGGCCAAGCCCGTGCCGGTCAATCCCAACAATCTCCGCCATCCACGGCAAGACATGATCTGGGTGGCGGCGGCCGGTCCGTTAGCCAATTTTATAATGGCCGTGATATTCGCCCTATTGTTTCGCCTCCTGGTGGCCAGTCCAAGCCTGATCCCTTTTCTTCGCGTTCCTTTGGCCCGAATTGCCGCGGCTGGAGTCATGATCAACTTAGGCTTGGCTATTTTCAACATCTTGCCTATCCCGCTTTTGGATGGTTCGAGTATCTTGAGCGGCCTATTACCGGAAAACATGCGACGCGGCTATGAACAGATCAACCGTTACGGTTTTATAATCCTGCTCCTGTTAATAATAAGCGGTCTGGTGGATCGACTCATCTCCCCTATCATTTCCTTCCTGGCCGTTGCTCTTTTAGGTGGAGGTTGAAGATTGCCGGAAGGTCGTTAAAGTTCCAACCATATGAGCATAACGGTAAAATTAGAAATCTACGAAGGACCGCTGGATCTCCTTCTTCATTTGATCCGCAAGAACGAAGTGGATATCTATGATATCCCCATCGCTCTGATCACCGAGCAATATTTGGAATATTTGCAGGCCTTGGAAGCCTTGAACGTGGAGATTGCCGGCGAATTCCTGCTCATGGCCTCCACTTTGACCCAAATCAAATCCAAGCTGCTGTTGCCGCAAATCGGCGATACTTCCGAATCCGACGAACCGGAAGAAGATCCGCGCATGGCCATTGTCCGGCCCTTATTGGAACATTTGAAGCTCAGAGATGCCGCTGAAATTCTGGAACGTCGGGATATTCTAAATCGCGATGTTTTCTCCCGCGCTCCGATCCTAGCGGAATTAGAGCCTTCGGAAGAGAATTTGATCGAGGTCAACCTTTTCGAGCTAATCGAAGCCTTCCGGCAGATGGTCAGCCAAGCCGGAGTTCATCCCGGTCTGCGGTTTATGGTGGAAACCAAAACCATTCAGCAACGAATCATGGAAATAATCCGAGAGTTGAAAAAAGAGGGCCAGATCACCTTTTGGCGTCTTTGCGCCACGGACCAGACCAAAGCCGACCTGGTCCTTAGTTTCCTGGCCGTACTGGAGTTGGCCCGGATCGGCTGTTTGCGTCTTTTCCAGCACCAGGCGACCAAGGAAATTGCTATATATTGGATTGAGCCTAAATCAACGACCGACTCGGTGAACGGCGACTCCGGTCGGCTCCGGGCTCATCTTGACCAGACCGGAGAATAAAGAGAATAGAGATGGTAAACCTCAGCCTAAAGACAATCATTGAAGGTTTGCTCTTTGTCGCCGAAACTCCGCTGGACGTGTCAAAAATCGCGGCGGTCACCGAAGGAGTATCTTCGGATCGAGTCCAAAAAGTCCTCGACGAACTTGAATCCGAATACGATGAAATGGATCGAGCCTTTGTGTTGAGACGAGTGGCTGGCGGTTACCAGTTCCGAACTCGCCCCGAATTATCCAGTTATATCCTACGATTGAAAAAAAAATCACCTACGCGGCTTTCCAGAGCATTGGAAACCTTGGCCATCATCGCCTACCGTCAGCCGATCCTGCGAGCGGAAATAGAACAGATACGCGGAGTGGATGTTGGTGGTATTGTGAAGACCTTGATAGAAAAAGGATTGGTTCGCGGAGTCGGCCGAAAAAATCTTCCCGGACGGCCCATTGTTTACGGCACCACCAAAAAATTCCTGGAAACCTTTGAGCTACCTAACCTGGAAGCCTTACCCTCCCTCGAAGAAATAGAATCTCTGGGACCGGACGATGAAAAACGACTTTTTTGAAAAGACGCTCTTACTTTTTCCTGAGCCGATATGCCGGAACCGGCGCCTCGATCGGATAAATCGGGTTGGCTAAGGTCCACCAGCCGTCTTGAGGAGCCGCGGTTACTTCTATCCGCCGCACATATTTAATACTTTTGTAGGCCAGATCAAAAGGAGAAATCACTCTGAGGGGCGCACCATGATCAAAAGTCAACGGTTCACCGTTCATATCTAAAACCATGAGTATTTGGGCTTCGGAGTTGAGTAGTTTGTCCAAGGGCAAGGATTCGATGTAGTGATCCTGGCCTCCAGGCTGTCCCCGGGTCTCCCCCAAGCTGTGAAATACTACGTGAGTGGCGCCTGGTTTGACCTTGGCTTTCTTGAATACTTCGGCAATACGAAAACCACCCCAACGAACTTCAGGCACCGACCAGCCTTCGACACAGTGAAAGTCGGAAACCTGTTCAACATAAGGAAGAGCCCGCAATTCCGCGTAAGGTATGGTAAAAGGCTTTTCCACCAGGCCATCCACAACCAATTGATATGGACCGTCAACGCCGGCCGGGCCCTTTAGTTCTCCCGTGGCCGGATTAAGGCTCCATGTCCCTTTTTCCACGGTGCGCACGGGAAACTTCTCCAGGAAAAAGGACCAAGCCATCCGCGGAAAGTTGAAAAGTACCGCAAACACCCCGGCTATCTTCAGGAAATATCGACGCCTCATCCCGTTGGACCGCATTACCCGACCGATTTTCATAACTCACCTCTTCAATATTATTCGTCCTCGCCCACCAAGAAATTCTTGCTGAGCAAGACCCGTATAGACCAGAAAATTTTTGGCCTGTGATTTAATAATAGTGCTCTAATGGTCGTATATCAAGTCGGATGCCTGATTGAAGGGAGAAATTTCCTGGATTCCGGCCTATAGCAAAAGCTTTTCCGTTTTTTGTCCGCTATTACAACTAAGTGAGTTTGTCCCGCTGGATGCATCACTCGATCTTGGTATTGGATGGCTGGTAATTATAGTGGTTCTCGAAAGTTTCTTCGTTTTGAAGTATCACTGTCATTTCGAG
>JADFXS010000386.1 GCA_015233515.1 Deltaproteobacteria bacterium
ATCTTTAACTTTTTAAACTTATTTATACGAAGAACTTGGTAAGCTTGGGTTAAGACTGTTCTTGATTGGCAATCAAGCGATCATCGATATGTAACTTTTTCGTCGCCCGGTCAACCTGAATCCACCATCAAATCGCGGATTAGGCGCGTAAATCCCGATCGAAACGGGAAGGTTTCCCCCTTTTCGACCTCGATGTATCCAGCGATACACCCGCGGCCGGAAAGCTGTCCAACCCAATGTTCAGCAAGGCATTTCGGCCCTTCGCTATGAACCCGACTGAAAAATCGGGATTTATAGCGATGCTCGAAAGTTTTTCGGAATGATGCGGTCAAAATCTCAGATCATTCGCGAACACCCCAGTCGGTCATTTCGACCGAAGGGAGAAATCTCATTGTGATTTGGTAGTGTTGGAGATTTCTCGTCGCGGTCTGTGGCCGCTCCTCGAAATGACAATGATACTTCAAAGCGAAGAAACTTTCGAGAACCACTATAAAGTTGAGCTATGGTTTTCGGCGTTCTTCTGAACGGCTCTGATTTATTGCGCATCAAACGCATAAAGCCACACTGTGGTATTCAATGTGGCTTTATTTGATAAAGGGTTTGTCGGCAATCAGTCGTTAGAGTTCATCTCCGAACTGCTTGCCGACACGGACGATCTAAAAGTCTTTGAAGTCGTCGTTCATGGGGATAATGTCATCGGGTTTGGTGACCTTGGATTTAGGAACCGCATTAACGTTGCCATTCTTGGCCCTGGCTTTGGCCGGCACTACGGCTCGAGAAGTCGTCCTCGCCGCGGTTGGCAAGGCCTGAGCGCGGGCTCTGGCCGGCGCTCTGCGGCTTTTCACGGCGGCGGCGTGCATGGCCGTGCCCACCATCAGGGCCATCTCGTTGACAATGTCCCTCATACTGGATGACTGGGCGTTGAGTTCCTCGGCGGCGCTGGCGGTTTCTTCCGCGTTGGCGGCGTTCTTCTGGGTGACTTGATCCATTTGGGTCATGGCCTGGTTAATTTGGTCTATACCTTGGGCCTGTTCATTGGAGGCCGCGGAAATCTCCCCTACGAGTTCCTCCACCTTGCCCGTGGCGATCGAGACTTCGGTGAAGGCCTGATCGGCGGTTCGCACCAGTTCCGTGCCCCTATTGATCTGAGTAATGGTTCCCTCGATCAGGCTGGCGGTATTTTTAGCGGCTTCGGCGGCGCGCTGCGCCAGATTGCGAACTTCATCGGCCACTACCGCGAATCCGGCCCCGGCTTCTCCGGCCCGGGCGGCTTCCACGGCCGCGTTTAAAGCCAACAGGTTGGTCTGGAAGGCGATTTCATCAATAGTCTTGATGATTTTTCCGATTTCCTGTCCGGAAGAGGAAATTTCGGACATGGCTTTAGTCATTTCCTTCATGGATGATCCCGCCCGGGTGACCACCGCCTTGGATTCTCCCATCAAAGTGTTGGCCTGGCTGGCGTTATCGGCGTTCTGACGGGTCATGCTGGTCATTTCTTCCAACGAGGCGGAGGTTTCCTCCACGGCGGCGGCCTGTTCCGACGAGCCTTCGGCCAGTTCCTGGCTGGCGGCGGAAACCTGATCAGCGGCGCTGGTCACCTGGTCGGCGCCTTCGGTCAAACCTTCTATGGCCAGAGTCAGGGGTTTGGTAATACTACGAGTAATGATGATAGCGATAAAAATACCGAACAGGGTCGCGATGGCCAAACCGATAATCATGATGGTATTGGCCGTGCCTAATGCGGCGTAAGTATCGCCGGCCGATTTGACGGTGTCGTTTATGCCGGCGGTGGCAGTGTTTTTGGCGACTTCGGTCACGGCTATCGCGGCGGCGGCTCGCTTAGGTGTCAGGTCCAGGGCCATGGTTTGCATGCTTTTTACGATATCCGTCATGGCCTTGCGGTAATTATCCGTGGCTTCCTTGATTTTGGCCAATTGCTTGATATTTATTTCCAGCTTGATCAGCGGCTTGAGGGCTTCCAGCTTTTTGTCGATTTCGGGGAAATTCTTGAAGGACTCTTCCGCGATCTTGGTATCGTCGTCGTTGAGGGCTTTGAAAGCCTTGACCCGGACATCATTGATAAAGTCAATAACGTCGCTTATATGCATTATTTTATCGTAACGCTCTTCCAATTTGTCCGCGGGCAGGCCGGCTTTATATTCCTCACGGAGTTTGGTTTCCTGACTCTCCCGGAAATCGTTACACTCTTTTAATAAAATTTTGGCGCTGGCATCCATGAGTTGACGATCTTCAGCTTTGGTCTGGAAAAGTTTGACTGTTGTTTCCAAGAGGGCTTCATATTCCTTGAGCTTGGTTTCAGCGGCGTTGGCGTTCTCGCGAAGTTTAGTCAGTTGAGGATGCTTGGTGGTCAGCTCGTGGGCTTCCTTGAGATACTGGTTCACGGTCGCCAGATGTTTGCGGCCGTTTTCCAGGGAAGTCTTGTTTTCCGCCAAAATATAAGCACGGATTTCATACATGAACAGCAGAGCATATCTCTCGATATTGTTGGCCACGGCCACTTCCGGGACAAATTCCTCGGACATGGTATGGGCGTCATTTTTGGAAGCGGTCATTTCATAAACGGCAATCCCCCCTAAAATCACGGAGATCAACACCAACAATCCAAAGCCCAGAATGATCTTGGTTCCAATCTTCATATTGCGCATATTCGGTCCCTCCAGAAACTTATTTTATCGTATTTATCAAGGCGATTATTCAGTAATGGGCGCCAAGGCATCCATCTCCTGGCCGGTAAGGACCCGATCGATGTCCAGCAGAATCTTCACGCCTCCGCTGATTTTGGCCATGCCCAGAATGTAATCGGTATCCATTTTCGTGCCGAAGGTCGGCGTTTCCTCAACATCTTCACTTTTGATATTTACCACTTCCGAAACAGAATCCACGACAATACCTATCTGGACTTTGCTGGTCCCAAAGCGGACTTCAACGACGATGATGCTGGTCCGGTCAGTATAGGCCAGGTCGGCCATGCCGAATTTTTGGCGGAGATCGATAACGGGTATGACCTGACCGCGTAGATTAATTACTCCGCGGACAAAATGGGGGGTCTGGGGAACAGGAGTGATGGGCATCATCCCAATGATTTCCTTGACCTTCAGAATACCGATGCCATATTCCTCGCCCGCGAGATTAAAGGTCAGGAATTTGCCATCTCGTTCACCAGAGCGACTGATCGCTTTGGTGGTTTTACGCTCGAGAGCCTCGCCCATTTTTTAGTACCTCCTACCAGGGACCGCCATTAACTCTAAATTGTGAAATGAAATATACTTGCACTGAATCCGCTATTTGCTAACAAAGAATACCATCCGGGGCTTGAATCCGCAACAGTCTAATAATTAAATCAACAGCATGGTAATATGAGCGCGGTGATGGTTATCTTTGCGAATGTCCACGGAAAAACCGCAGGATGTTGTTAATCTGACCAAAATATTAAGTAAATA
>JADFXS010000387.1:0-765 GCA_015233515.1 Deltaproteobacteria bacterium
CCGGGAACTCTTAACCAAACCATTGGCGGATGGAACAATTGGAATGATCGTTCGCGATGAGATTACCGGCTTGACGTTCGTGCGCGGGCAGCTGCAAAAAGAAGGCTTGCCCAATCCCAACGCTGTCAAGTCATGTCTGACCTGCCTGGATAAACTACCGTCCAGATCGTCGGTTTATCGAGAGATTCTCGCGGAGTTGGAATCATTCCAGCAACCATTCCATGAACCTTTAACGAAACGATTACAGGAACGGTTACAGCAACCGTTCCACAAACAGTTAGCGGAACAGTTACAGGAACCATTACAGGAACAAACCCGGAACGAATACGGGATCTACAATAACAATAGCAATAGCAATAACAAGAGTACCCCCCTAGAGCCCCCCCTAGGGGGCGTCGTCGGCTTTGTTCCCGACAAATCTTTTTCCTGCCCAATTGCCGATCCACCCAATCCGGTAACGCCCGCACCGGAAGTCGTCCAGCCTGCATTTCCTCTAACCCCTCCGGCATCCGACCCGTATGAAATCCGGGGATCGGATGCCCAACCCCCACTTTTTCCTGACGCGGAAACGAAGCGAAGAAAGCGGCCTGCAGGCTTGCTCAACGGACAGAAAGATCGGTTCAACGAGTTCTACTTCGGCCATTCGGATGGAATATCCAGGCCTGGCAAAGGATATCCTCGCAAGGAAGACCCAGGCGCGGCGCAGCGAGCCTGGCTCAAGGTCGATGACGGGAGTCCGGCGTTCAAGGAAATCATCCACCCCAA
>JADFXS010000387.1:775-1272 GCA_015233515.1 Deltaproteobacteria bacterium
TCACACTCCATGAGTGTGTCCGGTGCGGCGGCATACCGGCAGCTGTGCAAACTTGAGCATAAGCCGAGAGATAAAATTAAATTACCGGCGACGTTCTTGAACGCGCGGGCTTGGGAGAGCGATTACCAACTCGAGAACGACGAAGCGAATCAGGAGAATCCGTATGCTGAGTTTGGTCGAACCGGAAAATATGGCGGACAAAGCTGAAATCAGGGTCTGTGAATGCGGCCGGCCGATCATGTCCCAGGTGATCAACGGCTTTAATTTTCGGCCCAGGTTATGCGAAGCATGCCGCGACGAGGAAGCCCGGCGGAAGGAGCGTGAGGAAACCCGGCGCCGAACCGAGGCTCTTTACGCCAAGTCGGCCCTACCGCCGGCGGCCCGGGAATGGACCTTGGATCGGGCGGCCAAACGTGCGGTTCCCGGGTTTCATCAAGCCCGGTATTGGCAGTATAGTCGAGAAGGACTGTATTTGTATGGCCCGGCGGGCACGGGTA
>JADFXS010000387.1:1334-1854 GCA_015233515.1 Deltaproteobacteria bacterium
CGGCTTTATACCGGAACGCCCCGTGTTTTCTGGCCGAACTCCGCAAGCGGTCGGCCGCCGGAAGACACCTGGAAGAACAAGCGCCCGACGTCAAGGTGTTATGCCTGGATGACCTTGGCGCGGAGAAGCCGTCGGACTGGGTCAGGGAATGCCTACTGGCGATAATCGATAAGAGGATCAACCATCATCTGCCGACGATCTACACCAGCAATTACGATGCCGGGCAACTGCATATTCATCTCGGCGATCCGACCGGACGCATAGCAGACAGAATAATCGGCTCATGTCGGGTTGTGTTCATGGACGGACCGAGTTTCCGGATTCAGTCCGGCCGGGAAAGGCAGGCCCGGCTTTTTGGAGGCGAGCATGTGCAATAAACGATGGCTTGGCCCGCTGCCGATCAGTCCATTGGACCGCTTCCGGAGAGAGGAATGAGTAAATACCATCACTTATTCCCATATTTCGGCGGGAAATCAAAGGTGGCTCTTGAGGTTTGGAAAAGACTTGGCAATGGTCCAAA
>JADFXS010000387.1:1864-3456 GCA_015233515.1 Deltaproteobacteria bacterium
GAACCGTTCTTTGGATCAGGTGCGGTCCTTTTTATGAGGCCACATAGACCGAAATATGAAACAATAAACGACAAAGATGGATTTATTTCTAATCTTTTTCGCGCGATAAAATATAATCCTGAAGCAGTGGCGGAACATATTGATTGGCCAATTAATGAAAACGATTTGTATGCTCGTAATAAGTATCTAATTAGCAAAAAAGAATCTCTTCGGGAGCAGGTTGAGGCTGACCCAGAATATTATGATGCGAAAATAGCCGGCTGGTGGATATGGGGCAGATGCTTATGGATAGGAGATGATTTTTGCTTACATGCTTTTAGAGGAAGGCCTCGACTTCGAAAAAGCGGATTATTATGTGCGCAATCTCCTATCGAAATTTTGAGATTATATCAACACAGACTCATTAATGTTCGTGTTATTTCAGGATGCTGGAATAGAATTTGTGGTAATACTCCGACTATTCATACTGCATCTCCGATTGGGATATTTTTTGATCCGCCATATAGTTCAAGAGATCGGCATGTTCACTATATTCAAGACGATTTTAATGTAGCTAAAAATGCGAGAGATTGGGCCATTGAAAAAGGCGCTGATTCACGATTTCGAATTGCTTTTTGTGGCTATGACGGCGAATTTGAAACACCATGGCCAGAGGGATGGTTAGAGTTTAAATGGAAGACGAAGGGTGGATATGCGAATCGATCTAATAAGCAAGGAAAGTTAAATAAAGAAAGGGAACGGATTTGGTTTAGCCCTTATTGTATAAAGCCAGAGGAAAAGTTATTCGAGCCCTAATCATGGAAATCACATCTGATTTGTCTTTTGTCGACGGTGTTACATTATTTCATCAACCGGTCAAGCCGGGTCGTCCTTTAGGAGTAAGAACCATGTGCAATGAAGGCGAAATCAGGCGAACGTGTGGTGATTGTTTGTACAGCGATCCGGAAGATATTTTTTTTTGCGTACTTGTTGATGAGAACCGCACATTCGAGGATCCAGCATGTGATGAGAATTTCAGGTGGTGCTATGGGCAGTAGTCTTTCTTCGAAAGATCGCAAATTTTATTTGAATGAGCTGAAACGGGAGGAATGCTTGTGTGGACGCGAAAAAAACGTGGCCAGGCTTTATGCGCCAGATGCTTCAGCAAGCTGCCCGGTAGGTTAAAATGTGATCATTATCGGCCCATCGGCGGCGGTTTCGAAGAGGCATATGAACTCGCCGCTTCTAAATTGGAGGAATAAATGCCGGAATTCGAAGGCTTTGCCGTGCTGGAGTTGATGGATCATACAAGGTTGGCAGGTTATGTTCGGGAAGTCGAGGTGGCCGGGGTGCCGATGTTGAAAGTTGACTCCTACAAGCTGAATGGCTCATGCGCCATCAAGTATATCAACCCCTTGGCGGTTTGCGCCATTACTTCGGTCGATGAGGAAACGGTCAAGAAACTAAGCGTTTTTAGTGGCGACATACCGCTATATGTCTTTTCGGCTTGCGATCATGAGGGGCTGTAGGCCGCTGAGGGATGAAGAAGTCGGGAGGTTCCTGGCGGCGTTGACCGGGCGTAACGCAATTAGGAATCGGGCGCTTTTTCTTTT
>JADFXS010000388.1 GCA_015233515.1 Deltaproteobacteria bacterium
ACCTGATAATATCCATCCTTTGGGAGTTATGATCATGCATTTTTCAGTCTCAAACGTGGATGTAGCTCTGTGGATTCCACCTCTAGTCGCTTTTGTAATATCCTTTTTTACATCCATGGGCGGCGTGTCCGGCGCGTTCTTGATTTTGCCTTTCCAGGTCAGTGTTCTCAACTTTACCAGCCCGGCGGTCAGCTCCACCAATCTGGTTTTCAATATTGTCGCCATCCCCTCCGGTATCTATCGCTACCTCAAGGAAGACCGGATGTCTTGGCCATTAACCTGGGTGGTGGTGGTCGGAACGTTGCCAGGCGTGATCATCGGCGCCTGGGTCCGAATCTTGTATCTGCCCGATCCTAGAACTTTCAAGCTGTTTGTCGGCCTGGTTCTGCTTTATGTGGGGATCAAGCTAGTCGTGGAGATGTTAAGTCAAAGGAAAAAGAATGGCGATTTCAACACTCCCAAAATCACCGAAGAACTGCTTAAAACCGCCATGAAAGGCAAGGGAGCGGACGGTAAGCCCCTAGCCCGGGTCAAAACCCTGGAATTCACGATGACCCGGATTTCATACGAGTTTTATGGAGAAATATTCTCTTTTCCCACTTGGACTGTGTTTTCTTTGGCTTTTGCGGTCGGCATCGTCGGCGGTATTTACGGCATTGGCGGAGGAGCCATTATCGCGCCGTTTTTTGTGGCAATTCTCCGCTTACCGATTTATACCGTAGCCGGCGCGGCCTTGACGGGGACATTTATCACTTCTGTTTTTGGAGTTATTTTTTACCAGTTTGTGGCGGCGTCTTTCGCGCCGCCCAACCTGACCGTCGCTCCGGACTGGCTGTTAGGAGCTTTGTTCGGCATAGGCGGCTTGGCAGGAATTTATTGCGGCGCCCGCATGCAGAAATACATGCCCGCCCTCTTCATCAAAATCATGCTGGCGGTTATTATTTGGGGCACGGGCGGTCAATATGTTGTGCAATACTGGATGAAATAATCGAGACAGCCCTGTGGCTTCAATCGAGGTAATCTGTTGGTCAATGAATGTCAAACTCGCGCGATCAAAAGTAAAATGGCTATTATTTTATCAAGTTGAAACAAATCATCTCCTGAGCAGGTTATAAAACCATCAGGTCGTATCTGGAGCCCAACCATGTCACTGCGAATTATGATGTCAATCTTTATCACTGTCTTCCTGGCCGAAATGGGTGATAAAACCCAATTGGCCGCTTTTTGTTACGCGGCGGAAGGTGAGTGCAGCCCGTTAGGGGTCTTTCTGGCCTCTTCCGCGGCTTTGATCTGTTCCACTTTTCTAGCTGTGCTGCTCGGTTCGCAAACCAGCAAGATCATTCCACCTCACTATCTGAAAATAGCCGCCGGCGGCGGATTCGTCATCATCGGCCTATGGGTCTTGTGGGGAGCTTATAAAGGAACATGAACAACCGCCGGCGACGGGATTGAAGATATGGAATGAATCAATCAATGATCATATTTATTCGCGGGTCATTTAAACACCCGGAATATTTTTCTCCTAGGTAATTTTTTCCGGCGCGGTTATAAGCGGTTCAAGCGGCTTTTCAAGCGGCTGGCAAAACGTGGATTGACCTTACGGGCTAAGTCAGCCGGGCCGCTATCCGGATCTCCTGATGCTCCCGGTCCTGTTTGCATGCGATTCATATCCGCGCGAGGCGCTGTTTCCGGGCCGGGCGTCATGACATGGGCGGAATCTTTTTCCATCGGATCAAGTGTCATAAAATGCGACATCGACACCACCTCCTGTTCTTTCTCTTGGTCAAAGAGCAAGATCGAGGCCAGATTTCCGCTAATAAAGGCTGATCCGACCCGGCGGAATCATGTCGCCGCGAAAAACAAAAGCGCGAAAACCAAGGAACAAGCATTCCCGGTGTCCGAAGCAGACGTCGAAAAATCACTGGAGGCATCAATAATTGATGTGCCGATATGATAACAATATTGAATAGCTCCACGGTTGAGGCGGCCTCACCGTCAATTTCATGGCGACAGATCCTGTTTATGAATCCCGATCAGCTCAGGTCTAATAATTTAGAGCGTCTGGCCGGCTGGGCGGAAGCCGCGGTCATGATCTGCCTGGCCGCCCTGGCCGCCTTGCTACCCTTTGCCGATATCACCGCGTCCAGAGAAATCGCCTTATGGGGCGGACTCTTCTTTTGGCTGGTGCGCATGGCCGCTTCCCACCGTTGGCGGTTCATCAGAACGCCCCTGGATCTGCCTCTTTTGGTCTTCGCCTTGGTCGCCGCCCTGTCACTTTTAACCGCGGTCGACCCGGCCTATTCCTGGCGGGAGTTACGGCACGAAATACTTAAAGCCGTGGTTATCTACTATCTTGCCGTCAATAATCTGCGCACCGAAGCCAGGATTCTGGTTTTTGTCGGAGCCCTGCTAGCCGGAGCGGCGGTGATGGACATCTATGGCGTCATCCATCACCTGACGCATAATCCAAATCTGCGCCTGATCAGTTTGAACGCCTCCAGCCCACAGCTTTGGACATACTTGATCCAGACCGCTCCGTTCCTGATTGTGGCCGGATTATGGCTGGACAAACAATGGCTGCGCCTAGGCTGTGTCGTCTTGACGATTCTTCATATCCTGGCCGCTTACTGGACCGGCGGCCGGACCCCCATGTTAGTCCTAGTTATTCAACTTGGACTGATTTTTTTCTTTTTAGGGGTGCGGTTTAGATACATAGCCGTCGCCGCCTTGATCATGAGCTTGGGCTTGGCCCTTTTCCTGCCCAGGCAGGCCATCATCATCGGTGATCGCTCCCCATCGGAATTGAATGTCGCCGGAGTCACCATCATGGGTCTCAAAGGCACTCGCCTGGAAGTTTGGGGCAGGGCCTGGGAACATATCCGCGCGCATCCGTTTTCCGGCCTGGGCTTTGGTCGGCGCAGCTTCAATAAGCAATATCCGGATTTGATTGATATCGATTATCATTTGTGGCACCCGCATAATCTCTTCTTGGGTATAGCCACGGAAACAGGTCTTCAAGGACTGGCGGCCTTCTGTTTTCTTTTAATCAGCATGTTCAAAACCCTATGGCCCCGCTTTCCCCGCGGCCCTGGTTGGTTAAAATCCGGACCGGCCGCGAGCTTCGCCATTGCGGTCTTTATCTCGACCATAGGAATAATTATCAATGATCTGACGGATTATCACCTGGTCGGTGAGACGGCCCTGATGTTCTGGTTGTTGGCCGGCGCCGCCGTCTCGATCCAGCCTCTTCACAACCGTGAACGCTCGGGGAAGCAACAACCCTAATTCACTACTTACGGGCATTGAGGCACGTAACTCCTGGCTGCAACGCTCGTTTCCCGATTTTGGCTCCTCGACGTATGCTGAATACGCCTGCGGGCCAAAATCGGTCCAACTTCGCGTTTCGCCTAGGATTTACGCGCCCTATCCGCGATTTGATGGTGGATTTAGGC
>JADFXS010000389.1 GCA_015233515.1 Deltaproteobacteria bacterium
CGGCCTGGAAACCTTCATCCGAAAAGGTGACCGGGTCTTGATCAAGGTCAACGCCGCCTTTGCTTCTCCGCCCACTTTGGGGGCCACTACCCACCCCGACCTTCTCGCGGCGGTGGCTCAATCCTGTTTGCTGATAGGCGCGGCCGAAGTCAGAGTCACGGACAACCCTATCAACGCGCCCATGGGATGCTTCCAGCTAAGCGGCCTGGCCGAGGCCGCGGGAAAATCCGGAGCCAAGCTGGTTTTGCCGAATCAAGGATTATTCAAGCGATACAGCCTGCCCGGCGGGAGGTTGATTCAAGATTGGCCGACTTTGCTCGGGCCGTTTCAGGGAGTGACCAAGGTCGTCAATATCGCCCCGGTCAAGGATCACCATCGGGCCGGGGCCTCCATGACCCTTAAAAACTGGTATGGTCTCCTGGGTGGGCAGCGCAGCGTTTTCCATCAGGACATCAATGGGCTGATTTCCGAACTGGCCAGGATGATAAAGCCCACCCTGGCGATTCTGGACGGAACCACCACCATGATGACCAACGGACCGACCGGCGGATCCCTCAACGATCTCAAGGCCACCAACACCTTGATCGTGGCGACCGACCCGGTGGCGGCCGACGCCGCCGGCCTTGAACTCCTGGAACGCCGGCCGGCGGATATCCCTTATATCCTCCAGGCCCAGGCGGCCGGCGCCGGCGTGGCGGACTATGAAAAACTCAAACCGGCCAGGTTGACCCTGTGACCTGAACCCGAACTCGTGCGACGATAAAACCTATGCGACTGATTACTATCCGACGAATAAGCCAAATATTCTTTGTCGGCCTCTTCCTGTGGTTCGGGATTGTGGCCACGGTGGGCCAGGAATGGTGGCAACTGCGGGGTTGGCCCATCAATTGGTTTCTGAACGCCGACCCTTTGATGGCTCTGGGGACTGTTTTGACCACCCGGACGCTCCCGGCTTCGTTTCTATGGGCCCTGGTCACGGCCGTATTGGCCATTTTTCTGGGCCGAATCTTTTGCGGCTGGGTCTGCCCTCTCGGCGCCCTCAACCATTTTCTGAGCTGGCTGGCTTTGCGAAAGCGCAAATTCAGTGAACGCCAAGCCGCTAACCGCTATCACCCGGGTCAGAAAATCAAATATTATGTTCTGGGCTTTTTAGCCGCCGCCGCCTTGATGGGTTCTCTGCAGACCGGACTAGTGGACCCGCTGCCTTTAATCTATCGATCGGTCAATCTGGTTGTCGGGCCCATAGCTAACGCCGGCGGACGGATCTTGGCGGCGGACTCGCGTTATTATTCCACTATTTGGATCGTCGGCTCGATTTTTTTTCTGGTCTTGGGACTCAATTTAATCGTTCCCCGCTTTTTTTGCCGATTCGTCTGCCCGTTGGGCGCCTTGTTCGGCCTGTTAAACCGGTTCAACCCCTGGCGCATGGGCAAGACTGAGGATATCTGCCGGAATTGCCACCTCTGCGAATCCGTTTGCCAGGGCGCCTGCCAGCCGTCCGGCAAAATTCGGACCAGTGAATGCCTGGTTTGCCTCAACTGCCTGGACATCTGTCCCCACGGCCGGATGACATTCGCGCCTAGAGCTTCGGCCGCCGGAGAAATAGCCGGGCCGGACCTGGGCCGCCGGCATCTGGTTCTGGCCGTGGGCGCCGGTTTGGTCGCCGCTCCCATGTGGCGCCTGAGCGGCCTGACCGCCGGTAATTTCGATCCCGGACTGGTTCGCCCCCCAGGCGCCTTGAATGAAAAAGCCTTTTTGGCCCGGTGCACCAAATGCGGGCAATGCTTGAGAATCTGCCCCACCAATGTCATTCAGCCCGCGATGTGGGAAGCCGGTTGGGAAGGATTATGGACCCCGGCCCTTAATTTTCGCATCGGTTCGAGCGGATGCCAGCTGAACTGCGTGGCTTGCGGTCATGTCTGCCCCACAGCGGCCATTCGCCCTCTAAGCCTGGATGAAAAACTCGGGCGAGGCCGGTTCGCGGCCCAAGGCCCCATCCGCCTTGGAATGGCCGCCGTGGATCGCACCCGCTGCCTGCCCTGGGCCGTGGATCGTCCCTGCCTGGTCTGCCAGGAACTCTGTCCGGTCAGCCCCAAGGCCATCTTCACCAAGGTGGCCTATGAGCCTATCCGAGGCGGCCAGGCCACGATTGTTACGGCGGCCGGATCGAATTTGGAACTGGACGGGTTGACCGCGGCCGGGGTCGACCTGGCTAGCGGCGATTATTTCCTGCGACTGGCTTCCGGCGGAGACCAGGCCTTATGGCGTGTTTCCGGATTTTCCGGCGCCAGGTTGACGGTAACAACCGGCGCCAGCAACCAGGATTTACCGGCCAAAGGGCAACATGTGGAAATCATGGTGCGGTTATCCCGTCCTTATGTGGACCCGGCTTATTGTATCGGCTGCGGCGTTTGTGAACATGAATGCCCCCTGGCCGGACTAAAGGCCATCCGCATCACCTCCGACAACGAAAGTCGCCCCCGAAGCCGGAAAACTTTCGTGCTGACCTTAACCGGGACTTTTGGCAAAAACGCGCCCTAATAAGGTGGAAACAGAGAAAGCACATGGCCGTTTTTACGCCCAACTTGGCGATTCTCCCATCACCACAGCGTCGATTTTGGCCGGAAATCGACGATACTCCGGCTCACTTCACACTTTATGGCGGAACGGCTTTAGCTTTGCGCCTTGGGCATCGGACGTCGGTTGATTTTGACTTTTTTTCCAATCAGTCTTTTGACCCGGATCAGCTCGTCCGTGCCATTCCTTACCTTAAAGACGCGGAGCGAGTGCAGGTTGCGCCCAACACTCTGACATGCCGCATAGAGCGTGACGGCCCTGTGCTGGTCTCGTTTTTCGGCGCTCTGGCGCTCGGACAGGTTGCGCCGCGTGACCAGGTTGAAGGAAAAACGCTTTACGTGGCTTCGCTTCTCGACATTGCCGGAACGAAAGTTGCCGTCGTGCAGAAGCGTGCCGAGGTTAAAGACTATCTCGACCTTGACGTGCTTATGCAACACGGCCTCGACTTGCCAACCGCGCTTGCGGCGGGTCATAGCGTTTATGGTCGCGGCTTCAATCCGATGATTAAATTGAAAGCCTTAAGTTTTTTTGACGACTTGCCGGCCTTGCCCGCCGAGGTACGGCGGCGTTTAGAGGCGGCCGTGGAAAAAGTTGATCCGACTCACTTGCCCGCGCTTGCGCCGGTGGCCTGGCGAACCGACGAAAAGGAACACCAATTATGAAAGCCCTGCCGGCTACGCCGGCGCTGCTCAAGGTCGCCCGCCGCGTGGTTTGGTTCAAAGAGCCTGAAGAGGCTCTGGCCGATCCGGTCCATTTTCTTTCTCATGTCATGACCTACGGCACGGTTGAAGATTTAAAGGCTCTTGAAGGCATCGTCGGCAAGGCGGAATTCCGCGAAGTTCTGGAAAATGCGCCACCGGGCATCTTCGATGC
>JADFXS010000390.1 GCA_015233515.1 Deltaproteobacteria bacterium
ATTGCCTAACCGTCCTTTTGGCGCAACTCTTTGTCAGGCTCGATCCGGGCCCTAGTTTCTAGTTTGGCAATTACCCGGCCCTTAAATTTTTTTCAGCGGATGTTGGTCTTCGACCTCCGAAGCCTAGAGCCTGACATCCGTTTAGGGTGTAGTACCCATAATATCAAGAGGTTTATATGTACAATCAATTAAAGACGGCGATTCTGTTGGGAGCTCTCACCGCTCTCATCATCTTCATCGGCCACTTGTTTGGCGGCCGTCAGGGAATGTACGTGGCTTTCATGTTGGCTGCGGTGATGAACTTTGTTTCCTATTGGTTTTCCGACAAAATTGTTCTGGCCATGTCCAGCGCCCAGGAAGTCGGACCACAGGACGACCCGGAACTTTTTCGTTTGGTCAAAAACTTGGCCGACCGGGCCGGCTTGCCCATGCCTCGAGTTTACGTCATCCCGGATGAATCCCCCAATGCCTTTGCCACGGGACGCAATCCGGAACATGCCGTGGTGGCCGTGACTTTGGGCCTGCGACGCTTGATGAATTTCGATGAACTGGCCGGAGTGCTCTCCCATGAACTGGCCCACGTCAAAAACCGGGACATCCTTATCGGCTCCATTGCCGCCACCATGGCCGGAGCGATCATGATCCTTTCGGACATGGCCCGGTGGACCGCCATCTTCGGCGGCGGCGGGCGCGATGACGAAGAAGGCGGTGGGGGCGGCCTAGGCTTGCTCCTTATGGCTATTTTTGCCCCCCTGGCAGCCATGCTCATCCAGATGGCCGTATCGAGATCCAGGGAATACCTGGCCGACGCCACCGGCGCCGCCTTTTTAGGCCGGCCGGAACCTTTGGCCAGCGCCCTGGCCAAACTGGGAACGGCCACGCAGCGTCTGCCCATGGACGTCAGCCCGGCTACGGCGCACATGTATATTGTCAACCCTCTGTCCGGCCGCAGCCTTATGAATCTGTTTTCCACTCATCCGCCCTTGGAGGAAAGAATTGCCAGGCTAAGGGAAATGACTGTCAGATAACTTCTCTTTCCAGTTATGGGTTGGTAATGGTAGGATAGGGCCTGTCCAGTCAGACATCGATCGTCACGCTAGAACAGGAGAAATATCCATGAACAGAAGCCGCTTTTCCGCTCAGGTATTAATTTTTGCCCTTTTGATCTTATCCACGGTAACTCTAGCCGGGGCCGCCGATGTGGATGAGGTCTCGCTGATCGGGACCTATCGCAACCTAACCCCCGGCAGCGGATCAGGCGAAAATCTCGAACTCACCCCACCCTTGACCCTGAATCCCGATCACCAGTACACTTGGGGTCCGGAAAAAGGCCAATGGTCTTTCCATGACGGCAAGGTAAGTTTGTCCGAGCGACCGGCCTGGGGCGACGCCTCGATAACCGTTAAAGGTCAGCTGGTCTTTCAGTTCTTAAGCAGCGGTAAGCAGGACACTGTCACCATGTCCAAGAGTGATAAATAATCCAGAGACCAGCCATGACCAGTCCGGATTTGAAAGACTCTTTTTACCGGAGAACGACCAGGGCTAAAGTTTTCGCCTCAATGCTTTTGCTGCTGGTTAGTCTTCTGGCGACATGGTCGATCGCGGCTTGGGCTGCTTCCTCTGACCGCCAATCGAGAGAAACCCCGGTGGTTCGAGCGGTCAAGCAAGCCAGCCCGGCGGTAGTCAACATCAGCACCACCCAGGTAGTCGCCGGTCAACGCAACCCGTTCCGGAATTCTGACGCCGACGATCCCTTTGAACGCTTTTTCCAGGAGTTTTTCGACAGTTTCGGCCGCCGGGAATACACGACTTCCTCCCTGGCTCCGGGGTGATCATCGACAGCCAGAAGAACCTGATCCTGACCAATGAACATGTGGTGGTCCGAGCCACTCAGATCAAGGTATCCCTGTCCGATGACCGGGAGTTCACCGCCCGCCTGGTGGGGTCCGACCCGGACTCCGATCTGGCCGTCCTCCAGATTGAAACCAATCAGCAACTTCCCTCCCTGCCCATGGGAGATTCCAGCGATCTGATGATCGGCGAAACAGTTATCGCCATCGGAAATCCTTTTGGCCTGAACCACACAGTCACCACCGGCGTGGTCAGCGCCGTGGGACGTTCCATCCGCACCAGCGGCCGATTGTATGTTGACTTCATTCAGACCGACGCTTCCATCAACCCGGGCAATTCCGGAGGTCCGTTGCTGAATGTCAACGGCGAGCTCATCGGCATCAATACCGCCATCTACGGCAAAGCCGAAGGCATCGGTTTCGCCATTCCCATCAACAAAGCCAAAAAGATCATCAATGAACTGCTGTCTTACGGCGAAGTCCACCTGGCTTGGCTGGGCCTTTCCCTGCAATCCATGGATGATCGCCTGGCCCAACGCTTAAAGGCGCCATCCGGCGGCGGCGCGATCATCACGGATGTGGACCCGGACGGCCCGGCCGCGGGCAGCGGCTTGGCCCGGGGCGATGTCATCTTGAATCTGGACCGTCACCGGGTCACGGGGGTGGATGATTACGAGGAATACCTGAAGAGTTATACCGCGGATTCGGAGATCAAGGTCACTATCAGCCGGCAAGGCGAGAAAAAGGAGTTTTCCGTCCGGGCCAAGTCCTTCCCCATGGAAAAGGGCGCCCGCCTCGGATGGGACCGATACGGGATTAGCGTGGGCCCAAGCGGGAGCGGACAGACCGGCGTGGTTATCTCCAAGGTGCGATCCGGCTCGGCCGCCGAACGGATCGGCCTCAAGGCCGGAGACCTTATCCACCGCATCAATGAAGTGGAAATGACTTCGCCGGACAGTTTCACCAAAGCCATGGCCAAATACCACTTCCGCCAGGGGGTCAGCGTGGTGGTTCAGCGTGGCCGACAACTCTATCAGATTGCCCTGGTGCCCTGAGAATAGGCCGCGGGATATCAGGTTCGATTCTAACGGATTCCCAAGCGCCGGCTTGGGAATCCAATTTGAAAACCTCCTGCTTCCATTAACATCATCTTCAATTGGTAGCTCATTCTGTTAACTTGAGGTGAAAGGGGAAAAAATGAATTATGAACAGATGACCGCGCCTTGCGGTTTGGCTTGTTTTAATTGCCTGGTCTATTTGGCCAATGAAGACCCCCAAATCCGGACCCGTGTTTCAGAGCAGTTTGGCCTCCCTTTGGAAAAAGCCGTATGCCCGGGCTGTCGTGAAGTGAATGGAGAATGTCCCGTCCTGCCGATGGAATGCAAGGTTTATCCCTGCGCGGAAAAAAAAGGGGTGAAATTTTGCAGTGATTGTTCGGACTTTCCCTGCGATTTCTTGCATCCCTATGCCGATCAAGCCAACAGATTGCCGCATAACACAAAAGTTTTCAATTTATGCCTGATCAAAAAAATGGGTTTGGAAGCGTGGGCCCCGGAAAAGGCCAAAAACGTTAGAGATGTCTACTTCAAGG
>JADFXS010000029.1:0-3617 GCA_015233515.1 Deltaproteobacteria bacterium
TCTAGGCATTCTAATGGTTGGAATCGTAGTTGCCCTTGTAAGCGTTTACCCGTTATACGACCGGTTAAAACAGGAAACCGCCAGACAATTAGTATTCGTCGCCAAGTCCAAAGCCGTAGCGATAGAAGAATTTCTCTCGGGGCAAAAAGCCATTGCCATGCAAATCAGCAGCCGATCGGCCCTGAGGGAAAAGCTGGAAGCTTATAACCGGGGAGAAATCACCCGGGAGGAACTTACAAGTTACAGCGAAGAAAGAATCATTGAAGCTACTAAACGTTACCCGGAAATCGCCGGATTGGTTCGCCTGGATATTTCCGGACGACCGATTATCCGTCTAGGGCAAGCCATTCCCGAAGATGCATGGAAATCGCTGGCTTCAGCATCTTGGGAACCGATAGTTCACGGACCGCTGTTAATTCAAAATAACTTCTTTCTTTTAGTTAAAGCCCCGATCGGATTGGACCCGGTCCGACAGGCTGGAAGTGACCTGGTTCTTTTCAACACCGACAGATTGAAACAAATTATCCATGATCGTACCGGCTTAGGGGAAACCGGAGAATTTGTTTTAGGGATGGTCCAGGAAAAACAAATTATTCCGATTTTTTCTGAACCGGCGGGGCAACTTGGAGGCAAGGGCGATTTCAATCAGGATTCCAATATCAAGCTTGCTCTGCAAAATGCCCTGCGACAAGAATCAGGGCTGCTTTCCACCCAATGGTCCAATATGCCGTCCTTGTTGGCCTACACTCCCATCCACGCCGCGGACTGGGGGCTAGTGATCAAAATCAACGAAAAAGATTTATATGGCCATATTCAAGGTCAGTTGATCAACATTGCCCTGACGTTGCTTATTTTACTCACCGTCAGCGCCTTGGGCATGCTTTTGTTGCTCCGCCCATTGACCGGTAAAGTCATTATTCACACGGATGAACTCAAACAGCGTGTTCAAGAGCAGACCCAAGCCTTGCAAAGCCAGCTAGTCGCCCGCCGGAAAGCGGAAAAAGACTTGCAGGAAGCTCACGACCAATTGGAGTCACGAGTCGAAGAACGAACCACGGAGTTAACTAAAGCAAATGATTTATTAAAACAGGAAATCACCACCCGCAAGCGGATTGAAGAAGAGTTGCGCCGCCTCAATGAAGAAATCCTGGACCTTTATAACCACGCCCCCTGTGGCTACCACTCATTGGACGAAAACAGTCTTTTTATCAGAATCAACGAAACAGAACTTAAATGGCTGGGTTACAAAGCGGATGAAATCATAGGAAAACTCCATTATTTCGACATTCTCACTCCCGCAAGTCAAAAAAAATTCCAAGAGAGCTTTCCCCGATTTAAAGAAACCGGCTATATCGACAATCTTGAATTTGAGTTCAAACGCAAGAATGGTTCGACCTTTTTTGTGAACCTGAACGCCACCGCTGTTGTTGACCTAAACGGTCGATACAAATACAGCCGATCGACCCTCTTCGATATAACCGAGCGCAAGCAAGCCGGGGAGCTGCTGAAAGAAGCCCATGACCAGTTAGAAAAAAGGGTGGAAGAGCGAACTTCGGAACTATTGAACGCCAATGAATTGCTCAAACAAGAGATCGCCGAACACAGGAAAACCGCCGAGGCGTTAGGAAAAGTTTCCCAAAAACTTCAGTTCCATATTGAAAATACGCCATTGGCTTTTGTCGAATGGGATCGTGATTACCGGGTCACGGCTTGGTCCGGCTCGGCCGTGAGGATTTTCGGTTGGTCGGCTGACGAAGTCATCGGGAAAAGTATCGACGAGTTAGGCCTAGTCTATGAGAACGATTGGGATAAAGTGGAACATGTTATCGAAGGCATGAATAACGGGACCCTCGGAAGTAATGTAAATCATAATCGTAATTATCGCAAAGACGGCTCGGTCATCTTTTGTGAATGGTATAACTCCTCGATGTTTGACGCCTCCGGAACCCTGGAATCGGTTTTCTCTCTTGTTCTTGATGTAACCGAACGTAATCGGTCACAGGAGTCTTTGCGAAAAAGCGAAGAACGCCTGCATCTGGCCTTGAATGCCGCGAATGCCGGAACTTGGGAATGGGACCCGCGGACCAACGATAACTTTTGGTCCGAGGAAACATTATCGCTTTATGGATTGGCTCCCGGGAGCTGCAGGCCGTCCTACGAAACATGGCTTGCTACCATACATCCGGATGACCGACCAAAGGTCGAGCAGGTTGTTTTGGAGGCCGCAAGAAATAAAACCGAATTAAGGACGGAATGGCGGGTGCGCCGCGGCGATGGTCAGGAACGTTGGTTGATGTCTCACGGAAGGCCGGTTCGCGATGCCGACAGCCAATCAATTCGTTACCACGGGGTCGTCATCGACATCAGCGAACGCAAGCAAGCGGAAGAACAGCAAAGACAACTCAATCATAAATTCAGATTGATTTTCGAACGCGCTTTCGACCCCATCGTGCTGACGGACATAAAAGGCAACATAATCAACGGCAATCCCAAATTATTGGAAGTCCTGGGTTACTCGCGGGAAGAACTGATCGGACTGAATATTATCAACTATATTCACCCGGATGATCTGGCCGCCGCTCCTGTAGATCTTTCCCGCATAACGATCGAAGCGCCTCTGCGTCGGGAACGGAGAATCCAAAGGAAAGACGGCCGATATCTGACTTTGGATATCAGCGCTAACCGCGTGGACGAAAACCTGATTATGGGGATTTACCGGGACATCACCGAACAGAAGCGGATCGAGGAGGTCCTGATATTCCTGGCGCAGTGCGGCTGCCAAGCCGCGGACGAGGATTTTTTTCACTCCCTGGCCCGATACCTGGCCGAAAACCTGGGCATGGACTATGTATGTATCGATCGACTGGAAGGAGACATGCAAAGCGCTCGGACCGTGGCCGTGTATTTTGACGGCCGTTTTGAGGATAACGTGGCTTATTCTTTAAATGACACTCCCTGCGGTCAAGTTGTGGAAAATAGTATTTGTTGCTTTCCCGAAAAAGTGCGCCACTTATTCCCCAAGGACACGGTTCTCCAGGAGATGCGGGCCGAGAGTTATGTCGGCGCCATCCTCTGGAGTTCCCAAGGGCAGCCGATTGGCTTGATTGCGATCATAGGACGAACCCCCTTGGTAAACCCTCATCTGTCGGAATCCATATTGAAAATGGTGGCCGTCCGCGCGGCCGGAGAACTGGAGCGCAAACAAGCAGAGGACGAACTTGTCCTGGCAAAAAAAGAAGCCGAATCGGCCAATCGAGCGAAAAGTGAATTCCTGGCCAACATGAGCCATGAAATCCGGACACCCCTCAACGGCATTCTGGGAATGCTCCAACTGCTCCAAATGACCTGTCTGGATGATGAACAACAAGAATATATCGAGGCGGCTCTTATCTCCGGCGGCAGTTTATTGACCGTAATCAACGATATTCTGGACTTTTCAAAAATCGAGGCCGGAAAAATGGAGATCAAGGAGGAAATATTTGATCTGCATCAGTTGCTGGCTTCCGTGCAAAAAATATTCTCCGGGCAAGCTCAGAAAAAATCAATCAATCTCCACTATGGATTCATCGGCGATGTGCCTCGGTTGATAATCGGCGATAGCGCCCGGCTCAGGCAGA
>JADFXS010000029.1:3673-19449 GCA_015233515.1 Deltaproteobacteria bacterium
GAAGTGAGAATAGTAGTTCAACCCGAAACGGAAAAAGACCAAAACCTGGTATTGAAATTCTCCATTCAGGATACCGGTGTGGGCATGCCTCCGGAACGTCTGGAATATATATTTGAAAAATTTACCCAATTGGATGGAACCTACTCCAGGCAACATGAAGGCACCGGACTGGGGCTCAGCATCGTGAAAAAATTGATCGACTTGATGGGAGGGAGAATTGCCGTTTACAGCCAGGTCGGTTCCGGGACCACTTTCAATTTCACTTTAAGAACCAAACAGCCATCTCAAGAAATGGAATTAAATAATATCAATGGAGACCGGGCAACTCGTCCCGCGGGTGAAGCCTGCCAAATCCTGGTAGCCGAAGACAATCCGGTAAATCAACTCATGGTCAGGAGGATGTTGGAGAAACTTGGCCATAAGGTCACGGTGGTTGAAAACGGACAAAAAGCCATTGACTGCCTGAAAAAGGAAAGGTTTGATCTGGTTTTGATGGACGTGCAGATGCCGATAATGGACGGACTGGAAGCCACCAAGCAAATCAGAAACGATACCTCTGGAGATTTGAGAACGGACATCCCCATTATCGCCATGACCGCCATGGCCATGGCCGGAGATAAAGAGTCGCTGCTCGAAGCCGGAATGGACGATTACGTGGCTAAGCCCATTGAAAAAGATAAACTTCAAAAAATCATGAGAAGGGTAGTTTTCAAGTCCGGGGCGGCATAAAAATACTTTTCCGGGCTTTATAGGCCATATGCCCGCTTCATCACGGCCTGATGCGCCGGCATCGACGGAATTATAATAGTTCTCAAAAATTTCTTCGTTTTTAAGTATCGTGGTCATTTCGACGGGGCGGCCAGGGGCCGCGACGAGAAATCTCTATTGGTACCAAATTGCATTGAGATTTCTCCCTTCGGTCGAAATGACAAACCACAGTGTTGATGGAAGATGCGGAGGAGCGGAGATTGAGACCTCACTATTCCGAAAAACTTTCGGGAATCGCTATACTTCGGCGGCGACTACGGCTATTTATGGAACAAGTTAATAATCCTGGACGTCCACCAGGCCAGTAGATAGTTAATCTTGCGGAAAAAAGTCCGAACCGGCTGTCGAGGGTTGGTGATTATCAAGCCATTTTCCATCTCCTCCAAAATTTTTTCCATTGGGCTTCTGTATACTTTCATATTCTCCCTCCCTTGATGGGAGACGCTGGTCGCATGTTCGATGGGCAAAATATTTCAACAAATTAACATCATGCTTTTCAAACAGTTGAGTCTGAAAAAGACTGCGCCTTCCCCGCGGCCAGCCGCAGGGAAGGCGCTCGCCGGCGAGTTCATTTGGACATAGCCTGCTCTTTTCGATCGTCGGCCTGAAGAACCGCCACCGCCTTGCCGATAGTTTCCCGGATTTCCCCTAACTTGAACGGCTTGGCGATAAAATCGAAGGCTCCCTTGGTCAGCGATTCACGGGCCACTTCCAGAGTGGCATAACCGGTGATCATAATGACTTTAGTCGATTTAGACTTGCGAATCACTGTTTCCAGCACTTGAAGACCATCCACTTCATCCATGCGCAAATCGGTGACCACGATATCGTATAATCCGGTTTCCAAGCAGGCTAAGGCCTGTCGGGAGTCGGTGAAGATATCCACATGATGCCCATCTTTTTCCAGGGCCGGTTTAAGGCGTTCGCCCACGATGGGCTCATCATCCAGAACTAATATATTCATCTTTTTCTCCATATTCTTTGCCTCGTACGGTTGATCTTCGGATCTGATCAGCCTTGGACGAATTTTGGCTGCAGATTTCCGGGCTGATTAACCACTTGCAGTGTCTGGTGCAGCCGGCGCCTTTGCCGATAAGCCTTTATAACCTGATAAAGAATGACGATTGTCCCCGAAATCCCGCTGAAAAAGAGGAAAAATTTGCTGGCGAGATTGAAATGAGCGTCCCATTCCGGCGGTAGCGACACAATCCCCAATTGACGAAGATACATGGGAATGGCAATTCCCCGGCTGATAACGCACAGGATGATGATCAGACTGGTCACCAGTCGAATATATTTTTCGTTGACAACTTTTACGCCATAAACTCCCAGATAGATACCCAGCAGGGAGCCGAGATAAAGGAGCATGGTCAAGCGGATGTCCACAAAACCCTGAAAAGCGTAGCTTAAAGCTCCGTAAGCCCCCATGAACATGGCTAGATAAAGCTCGGTCCCGGCCGCCACCGCTGTCGGTACACCGATGATATAAATCATCGCCGGAACCCCTATAAAGCCGCCGACGCCGATGGTTCCGGCCAAAAACCCCGTGGCCGTGCCGACGACCAACAGAATCCACAAACTGACTTTTGTATCCGCGGTCTTAAAATAAATAACCGGCGGTAGATTGAGTCGGCGGAAAAACTCGACGATTTTTCTTGATGGCCCGGTTTCGGCGTTTTTCGTGGACCTTAGAGAGTCCCGCAACATGGATATCGCCACAAAAAGTAAAATTCCGACAAACACCAGACTGATATATAGATTGGCGCCGGCGCCCTTGCTTTCACCTTCGCCATGACCTTTAAAAAGCAGGCTGTTGATCCAGACTGCCAATTGGATGCCGATAATCGCCGTGGCCAGGAGATAGCCGGCCAGTTTTTTATCGACATTGCCCGCTTCTCCATGTTTGCGTGACCCCACCATGGCTTTGCCGAATTTATGGGCGATATTGCTGGCCACGGCCACCACGCCTTCAACCCCCACGTTCATCATCCCCGGCGTCATGAAAAACGCCCCGCCACTGCCGATAAATCCGCTTAAAATCCCGCCGATGAATCCGAGCGTGACGATTTGCAATGACATATTTAAAGTGATGTCCACAAATTGAATACTAATATCCATTATTGATCCCTCCTCCGCTCCATGATCAGTCGATATCAATCAGTTTAAGAACCAGGCCGGTGACCGTGCCATACAGATAAGCCACTATAGGCACTAACATGGCCACTACCAACAGGGTGAGCCATTTGAACTTCTGATGCAGTTCCCCACCCATGATATTTAGAATTAAATCTTGGTATTGGAAAACTAGACCATAAAGAGCCAAAAGAACCGCGACAAAGAGAACCAGGATTACGGCCTGTTCCTTGCCGAACATGTATTTGGCCCGGAGTTCGTTGACCGTAATGACCGGAGATTTCAGACGCTCCTTGATGGTCAGGGCCAGTTCCCTGGTTTGACGAGTCCGGACGGTCTGGTCTTTGGATAAAAAAAGATCTCCGAGCACTATCAACGCCTGGCGTCTTTCCCCCCGAAGGGTCTCTAAAATTTTCTCATGTCCGCCGACCGCGGTATGTCCCCCACCGGAACGGCCCAGAGCCACCAGTTTTTCCAGAGTCTTTCTCATACCGCCGTCGTCGAGAAGGTTTTCCGGTTCGTCGTCTTCAACTCCTCCACAATACTTTTTCACCTGAAAGTCGGACGTTGCCGGGGTTTTGGAGGGGATTTGATTGCAGGTCGGTTCGTTTCCACCCATCGTCTCCGGAGGCAGCAACCGCAATAATTCCACGGCGGCCCCCCATCTCTGAGCCAAATGAACCAACTGATTGAAACTTTCTTCCTGGCTGGTGAAGCGTTCCTGCACCCATAATATGTTGGTTTCCGCCATGGTGCAGATAAGTTCCCGGTATCCGTCAAGATCGCCTAAAACAGCCGGAATGGCGATGGAGACTTCTTCCTGCCGCGGCATATAGGTCACCGTCAGAATACCGCTTTCAGCTCGAACCGTCAGATCAGCCTCGGCGGTCCGAGGATCCTTGGCTAAGCGCAATTTGGCCCGCGCGGCTAGATCAAGATTTTCCAAAGCGCGACAACTCGCGGGTGTAGGCCGAAAATCCGGCAATTCCGCCATGGCGCAAAGCAGCGTCGCGGAATTGACTCGGCTGAGGTTTTCCAAATTGAAGATGAAATCGTATTGCCCTTGATCTTTCAGATCCACACCATGAATGAAGTGGAACCATTTCGCCAAATCTTCATCCAATTGTTCTACGTAGGACCAAGCCTTATCTCGGCCCAGATTCATGGTCGACATAACCTCTTCGACTCTTTTTTCTTTCGGGACCATGATTCCGACCCTTAACCGGTGGCTGACCCCCGGCAGCAGGAGGTGACCGGCTCGTCCATGATAAATCAAATTACCCTGCCGGGCCTTTTCACACAAAGCCGCCGTGAGAAATGCCAGATAAAGTTCCTTTTCCCGAGCAAGTTTTTCATATCGGCCGGAATTCTTGATCACCGAAATTTCCAAACGGCCGATTTTAATCCCTTGCTCCCTGGCTCTTTCCAATAGTTGTTCCCGACTCAAACACGGCCAGCCGGTCTTTCGCGACAAGTCCAAGGCCAATTCCTGACGACACTGAACGGAATTACTGGAAATCATGATAATCGCCATATTTTGCCACCTCGAAAAGAAGTTAAAAGCCAATGGTATTTTGCTGTTGAAGCTCCCGGCGACAAGCTACGGGGAATGCGTTAGCTTGCATGTTTGAACCGGGTTCAATTCGGATACTAGGTTAGTTTCTGTTTGACCGTAACCACCTGGCCCGAGACCCGGTCCTTCAGTTTATTGAGGATACGATCGATATTTTGTTCATCCCCGCCGATCACCAATAAATCGATTCTTTCGTTCCGAGCAAAATTGATGACTTCTTCTTCAAACTGAGCGCAAGTTATATGATAGGAGATAGTCAAACCCGCGCGGCGGCCGGTATTGATCAAATCCATTAATGCTTTGTCCAACCAGTCATGGTTATTTTTTTTGATCTCGGTGGATTCGGATTTCAAAACGAAGATTTGTGAGGGTACCCGGTCCGCCAACCATAAGGCGTGCTGCAACCCACTGAAATCTTTTATGTCAGCTTCTATAGGAACCAAGATTCTCTTGAGGCTCATGCACCGACCATACCCGCAATCTATCTTTTTTGATCTTTAACTAATACAAAAGGCAGGCCAAATGAATTTAATCTATTATTTTACGGTGTTACCTGAATAGCTTTTCCGCGGTCGGTTGAGATATTCCAAAATGAAACAAAGCATCGCGACGATGCAAGGAGAATATTCCGTATTTTTAAGTAATTAAGCTTAGCAAGCGTCGTGTTTCAAATTGAATCGCGAGGGAAAAGATAAGATTGCGCGGATTATCAAAAAACGTTAGGCCAACCCGTTCATCTTTCTCCACAAAGTCGTGCGTGGTATCTTGAGAAGATCGGCGGCCAGACCCTTTTGAAAATTTGTCTTTATCAGGACCTCTTGGATATATTCCCGTTCCCTGTCTTCCAGGGATGGCCAAATATGGGTTTCGAGGCGATTGATGGTCAGCTTCTGCAAATCCGGGGGCAGGTGTTGAGGCTGAAGAATTGGAGTATCGGTCAAAGCCACGGCCCGTTCGATAATATTTTCCAGTTCCCGAACATTGCCCGGGAAAGGATAAGCCTGGAGAATATCCAAGGTTTCCTTTTCCAAACTACTGATATTTTTTCCAAAAGCCTGGTTGAATTTAGCCAGGAAATGCTTGGCTAATAAAGGGATATCGTCCGACCGAGACCGCAGCGGCGGTACGGGTATGGTGACGACATTTAGCCGGTAATAAAGGTCCTCGCGAAATTTTTTCTGGGTTATGGCTTCCTTGAAATCGATATTGCCCGCGGCGATCAAGCGGACGTCCACGGGAATGGGTTTGATTCCTCCCACGCGAAGCAAAGTCCGTTCTTGTATGAACCGGAGAATCTTGACCTGCATGGAATGGGGCATTTCTCCGATTTCATCGAGAAAAATAGTGCCGAGATGAGCGGCTTCCAAGAGACCGATTTTGCTCTCCGTCGCGCCGGTAAAGGCTCCCTTTTCATGACCGAAAAGTTCGTTGGCAACCAGCTCCTCTGAAAATCCGCCGCAATTGAAAGACACGAACGGTTTATCGCGCCTGGGGCTCCGATAATGCAGCGCCTGGGCCACCAGTTCCTTTCCAGTGCCGCTTTCGCCTTGAATCAGGACGTTGCATCCCAGGGGAGCGATTTTGTCGATCAGCCGTAAGACCTCTTGCATAACCTGGCTGTGGCCGATGAGATCCATGGAACAATTTTGGGAGTAGAGCGCCTTTTTCAGGGCTTCTTTTTCCCGGATTAAATGAGATTTTTCCACGGCCCGGCCGGCCAGGGCCCTGATTTCCGCCATCTTGATCGGCTTGGCCACGTAATGGAAAGCGCCGGCTTTGACCGCTTCTATTGCTGAATCCAGAGATCCTTGCCCGGTGATAATGATGACTTCCGTTAAGGGATGGCGGCTTTTTATTTCCTGGAGAACTTCCAGTCCATTCTTGCCGGGTAACCTGAGGTCACACAACACCAGATCAAAAGACATCCGCGACATCCGCTTAAGAGCCGATTCGCCGTCCAGAAAGGTTTCGACCAGGTAATTCTCCTTGGTCAACCCCCTCTTGATCTCGCGGCCGACAATGGGTTCGTCGTCAATGACCGCCACCCGGTGAGGTCCCATCACGCCCCCTGGTCGGAGAATTGGTCTCCCGTTGGTAAAAAAATGGAAAAATGAGTTCCCTGTCCGGGTTGACTTTGCACTTCGATTCGACCGCCGTGCTTCTTGATGATGTTGTAGCTGACGGAAAGCCCGAGCCCGGTACCTTCGCCTTCTTTTTTAGTAGTAAAAAATGGATCGAAGATGCGGTCCATATATTCAGCCGGAATACCGACTCCGGCATCCTCGACATCGATCCTGACTTCCTGATGCGGAACGGCCCACCCCAGTTCAACCTTTATAACCCCGCCATCGGGCATGGCTTGCGCGGCGTTGAAGAGCAGGTTGATCAATACCTGCTGAAGGCCGTTTCTGTCCAAACGGACGGGCGGCAGGACATCTCGAACGATTTTATGTAACTTGGCCTGGCGGAGATGGAGTTCGTTATTGATCAGCCGTGCGGTTTTATCGACTAATTCTTCTAAATTGATGAATTCGACTTTGGGATGGTTGGCTCTCGAAAATTCCAAAAGATTTTTTACAATGCTGCTAGCCCGATCGGCCTGGTCCATGGCTTCCTGGTATAGTTTCAAGCGCTCGGCCGGCGTCATGGATTCGGCGTCTTCGATCAAAGCCTCGAGTATCAATGACATATTGTTAATGGGATTGTTGATTTCATGAGCGATGCCGGAAGTCAGCGTCCCCACGGCGGCGATTTTCCTGGATTGGATCAGCTGGGCCTGGCGGCTTTCCAACTCATCCATCATCCGGTTAATCGCGGAGATCAGATGATGGATTTCGTTTTTTCGATCGCCAATCGGGGTAATCCGATGAAAGGCGCCCATGGCCACCGCCTCGGAATCCCGGGTGATTCGCGCCAAAGGTCGCACGATTTTTTCACCGAGAAAAAAAACCACAAAGGCAAGAAGAATGACCAGGATGGCCAAATTTATCCAAGGCAAGGGGATCATGACCTGAAGGCGATTGTTTATCTCCCGCTGTTCGGTATTTAGGAGCTGGTCGGCCAACAGGATGAGATTTTGGCCTCGCCCCCTGATTTTAGCCTGTAAGTCATGACAACATCCGGCTGTCTGAGCGGTTCGGTGCAGTTCTTCCATCAATGATGCATATTCCCGGGCGTTTTTCTGAAAACGCTCGTAATTATCGCCGCCGATGGCCGACAGGAGATTGTCTTTTTCCCGACTAAGGAGAAGGTTCAGGCGGTTACTGTAAGTCAGGTTTTCCTCGAAGTTAAAATCCTGTTGAAAAAGAAAAAAATTCTTTTCATATCGCCTCATTTCCAGAATGGTGCTATTCAATTCCGCCGCCAGCTGAAAAAACTGCATCGCTCCGGACAGACGCCGAAAATTGTCGTAATTGACGACAATCATCACGGCCATGAAGACAAAGCACGCCGAGAAAGCCATGACGACCTGGCCGCGTATAGTCGATGGTAATAACTTCATGACGTTTATTATACCTTAAATTCTTATCGTTTGACCAGAAGGTAGCAGTCGGTTGGTCGAAAAATCTGCTAAGTCGTTGGCTTCGGTTAATGACACCAATCGGTAAGCTGCTTCACTTTACCCGCATAACCAGGATCATTAAGAGCAGATCGGCAACTGGACGGTGCATCTTGAACCGTTATGATCAATTGATTTGATGGTGATGAACCGGGCTGGCATTGTCCGGATAAACTTACTTGATAGTCGCCGATCATGTGGCCGGCTGGGGAGGTATAAGACCAGACGCCGCCGGAAGACATATGATCCCCGGACAGCAAATCATGAGCATATTGCATATATAATTCAGCAATACCGCTTCCGACGGCTGCTTCGATTCCTTTATAACAAGCTTCGTTTTGTAAATCGATGTACTTTGATATAGCCACCACGCTGAGCATACCCAGAATAACCAACACGGCGATAATTTCTATCAAGGTAAAACCGTTTTTATCCAGATTTGGTTTATATAATTTTTTCATGACGCCCCCAGCTTGTATAACCATTTTGAGCATGAACAACCAGGTAATTAAGTTCCCTGTCGGACTGGCGGATAGTGATAGATCATAATGTAATTATTTATCCGCATTACTGTCCAATCCTTTTTCAGCCGGTCGACATCATATCAAGCCAAACAAGGGTAAGGCGAGGACATTTCCAGCAAAACAGTCTGGCCAATCATGGATTATGACCCAAATCCACCATCAAATCGCGGATAGGGCGCGTAAATCCCAGGCGAAACGCCAAGTCGAAGGTCCCGCAGAATGCCGCGGGGACAGTTCGCCTGCATGTTGGACCGATTTTGGCCCGCAGGCGTATTCATTATCGGAAGCGCGTATTTCTTTGCCGGCAACCCGCCGAAGGGCGGCGGGTCGACTTCTCCACTCCCGATAACAATAGCTGATTGTTTGTTTTAAATATAGCCCCGCGCGCCGTCAGGACGACTGTTGCTGAAAAAAATAAGACTGCTCCGACATTTTTTATCTGCCGACTTGACCCCGATGGATTTTACGGGCAATATTGAACCAAGCTCGGGTAGAGAATTGACGGTGTCTTTCACTTTCCTTTGACGTTAATTTTCAGCCAAAAGGCAAGGCCAGAGGACATGTTTTCAGGTATCCGGCTCGGATTTTCGGGTATGCTCCGCATCGCGGCTGATGGACCGGCCGGTAATGGTATAGCGTAAAAAGTATGCTCACGAAATCAATCGATAAAACTATCGAGGCCTTGACCTTGATCAGCGAGGCCATCACTTCGGATAAATACATCGAAGATGTCCTCCGCCTGATTGTCATTGTCACCGCCGAAGCAATGAACTCCAAGGTCTGCTCCTTGTGGCTTTTGGACGAGAATACCCAGACTTTGACTATCCGGGCCACCCAGAGCATCAATCGAGAATATCTGAAACTTCGTGTCCTCAAGGTGGGTGAAGGAGTGGTCGGTCACGTAGCCAAAACGAACCTCCCCCACCTTTCCCGGGATGTTCAGGAGGACCCTCTTTTCAAGGAAAAAGAATTGGCCCGGAACATGGGTTTGGGCTCCATGATCAGCGTGCCCCTGAGTGTCGGGCAACGGGTTATCGGCGTGATCAATTGTTATACCGACCATCCCCACGATTATGACGCCATGGAAGTCAACTTGCTGACTACCGTGGCTAATCAGGCGGCTGTGGCCATCTACAATACGGAATTGATGGTCAAGACCCAGGTCATTCGCGAAGAACTGGAAGCTCGTAAACTCGTGGAACGCGCCAAGGATGTTCTCATTTCCCGACGGAAAATGACCGGCGAAGAGGCCTTTCGTTGGCTCCAGAAGCGGTCCATGGATTCGCGGAAATCCATGCGTGAGGTGGCCGAGGCGGTATTGCTGGCCGACGAATTGTGAGAAATCATTTAATATTCCTCGTAATTCCCGCATACTATCCAACCGGATCCCCGACCGATTAATAAACAAGCCGGCGGGAAACGTCACTATAATCAGGAATCAAACATGAATGAAAAAAATCGGACTTCTTGTGGAGTTGAGCCACTGGACCTGCTCCTGGACGGACTATATATAGGTGATAATGTAATCTGGTGTGATACGGCCGGAAGCCTGGCCCAGGTATTCTGCCAACACTTTTTGGAAACCTCGCGGAAAAACCAAAAGCCCATCATCTATTTGAATTTTGACCGCCCGCCAAAAACCATTTTGGAGCGCTTCGACTTTTTGGCAAATTATCCGCTTTTGACGATCCTGGACTGCTTTACCGACGGCAAGGGCCGGTCTTCTAACGTGTTTAACCGATTTTACGCTCATAATCGTCCGGGTGACGCCTGTAAAGTGGAAAAAATCATCGCTCCCCATGATATGGACCAAGTGACCGAAAATCTTTATCGAGTACATGGGACCATGACCGGCGACGTCCGTCTGGTCTTCGACAGTTTGACCGGCATGCAGGAACTGTGGGGAAGTGAAGAGGAGGTCATTAAGTTTTATGCCCACTCTTGCCCTCGATTGTATGAACTGGAAACCATCGCTTACTGGATCATGGAAAAAGAGGCGCACTCCCCCCGTCTCCGTGCCAGTCTGAACCAGTTGGCTCAGGTTACCATCGAACTCAGTCTGAAACGAGGCACTTCCTTTCTGACCATTCAAAAGGCCGACGGCCGGGAAAGCACCAACCTGCAGAAACCTTTCACATATTATGCCAAGGATCATGTAGTGAACCTCAGCATCGACCGCCGGCCGGCCTCAGGTTTTGACCTCGGACAGCGGTTGAAAGAATTACGTCTCAAGAGAGGATTCAGTCAAACAGAACTGGCTCGCCTAGTGGGCGTCACTCCCAGCACCATTTCTCAGGTGGAAAGCAACCTGATCTATCCGTCTCTGCCGGCATTGTATAAAATGGCGGAAGTTATGAGTGTGGAAGTCGGTTCCTTTTTCCGACATATGGAGTCCGCCGATCGGCTGCCGATTTTTTCTTCAGAGACATCTTCGTCGGTCCGTTTGTCCGGCATTCCCTTGGAAAGCGGCCGGGTCGGGCGATGGACCCCTCTGGATTTTGAAGGGAAAACAGAAATCTATCAAATTGATATATATCCAGGTCAGACCTTGGCCGGCCATTTTTTCCGCCATAAAGGCGAGGAATTCGGTTATTTGCTCTCCGGCCGGTTGGAACTTAAACTGAACAGCCAGAACCTCACCATGTTACCCGGCCAGCTATTATATCTAATGGCGGACACTCCGGGCGGTTGGACTAATCCCGGACCGGAACCGGCAAATCTTCTATGGTTTATCTGTAACTGAATAAAAGCTCCCCGCGGCGAGTCGCGAGGAATCCATCGGCTTGCATCATGTTAAAAGCACTATTTTAGGATACCCATGAGATCCGGCGTCATCAGCCAGGAGCGACCTTGAAAGTGCTTTCTTCCACTTTTCATAATCACTTGCCGCTCTTCGGCTCCTAAATCCACCATCAAATCGCGGATAGGGCGCGTAAATCCTAGGCGAAACGCGAAGTTGAAGGTCCCGCCGTTGGCGGATACCTTCGACATGTAAGGAGGCAGAGCGTTTTAATTTCGCTCGCTGTCCCGCGGAATGCCGCGGGGACAGTTCGCCTGCATGTTGGACCGATTTTGGCCCGCAGGCGTATTCACTATATATCGAGGAGCCACCGGGCAATGCCCGGAGCCATCAGCAAAGTGAACATTGGTACTATATTGAACAGTTACCAGAATTCGAGCGGGCCTTTGGGGGCGGGACCTTCCCGCCGGGAAACAAGCGTTGCAGGCTGGAGTTACGTGCCTCGACACCCGCAAGTGGTAAATTAGGGGTCTCATTTCTCCTTGACACTCAACCAAGGTCCGGTGTAAAAGTAACCCCACGTTCGGCGGCATAGCCAAGTGGTAAGGCAGCGGTCTGCAAAACCGTTATTCTCCGGTTCAAATCCGGATGCCGCCTCCAGAAAATTCTCGGGGTCAGGTGTAAACACCTGACCCCGTCTTATTTCCACAATCAGAAATGAAGCTCCCCGCAGCAAGCTGCGGGGTATCAAAAGGCAAAGAGCTTGAGCTGCCTCAAATCGTCAGTAGCCTTATCGTCCATTTTACCTTTGGAGTCCATACTTTGTCTTCTAACGTAACGCTCGACAATATCCCAATTAGCGTGTTCACCAATAGTGCCTACAAAGTAGCCATCCGTCCAAAATTCGCCCCCCCAAAGATCATTTTTTACAGATGGCTTTCGACGAAAAACCTCTCGTGCGGTAACGCTTTTAAATATTTGAACTATTCTACCAGGCGCTACCTTCGGGTGAGCACTGCATAGCAGGTGGATATGATTCTTGTCACAACCTATCGCTTCCATTTCTATAGCGTACCGTTTTTGGATTTCTTCAGCAGTTTCAACAATTATGTTCGTGACCTCATCATCTAAAAGGGCTTTTCTATATTTCAAAGGAAATACAATATGATAATGTATTTGCCATACACAGTGATAACCTCTGCTAACCTTTTTTTCATCATCCGACATACCGGCATGGTAACACAATATTTTGACCCCGCAGCAAGCTGCGGGGAATTATCAAGTTAAAAAACTTCCGACGATATACTTCATCTTATCGCTGATTCAGCTAAAGCTGTTCTTTACATCATGTGGTATGGGTCCACATCCAAAGTTAAGGTCACGCCCGAGCCTTTCAAGCCCGTTCGGACCCGATCCAGCCAGCCCCGAAGAAAATGGTGGATTTGGCGGGGTTCCTTTCCGCGCACCAAAATCTGATACCGATATTTACCCTTCAACTTGACTAAAGGGGCTGGAGCCGGCCCCAACAATTCCAAGGTTTGATCCGGCCACCCGTTGAGTATGGCTCGCCCCAAACCGGCCGCTTTCTCCGCCGACTCGGTAATTACCGTCAGCGAGTTGCCTGTCAGCCGGATCAGAGCCAGACGTGTGAAGGGTGGGTAACCGGCTTGCCGGCGCTGCTCCAGTTCTTGTTCGAAAAATCCTATATAATCATGCTTTTCCGCCAGGCGCAGGGTATAATGCTCCGGGCTCCAAGTCTGAATGATAACTCGTCCGGCGGCTTCACCCCGACCGGCCCGGCCGCTGACCTGAGTCAACAACTGAAAGGTCCTCTCTCCGGCCCGAAAATCAGGCAGATGCAACCCGGTGTCGGCCTCGACTACCCCGACCAGAGTAATATTCGGGAAATCATGGCCTTTGGTAACCATCTGGGTTCCAACGAGAATGTCGATATTTCGGTTCTTCAAATCGTTGAGAATGCGCGTCAATTCACCCTGAGGGCGAGTGGTCTCCGCGTCCAGGCGGGCGACTTTGGCCGAAGGAAAGGCCTTGATTATTTCGGCTTCCAGACGTTCCGTGCCGAATCCCAGATAGCGTAATAACGGTGATCCACAGGCCGGACAGGATCGAACCGGCTCCGTGGTCAAGCCGCAATGATGGCAAATCAAAATCAAAGATTCATTGCTTGGTCCGGGCGAGGGCGCGTCTAATTTACCTTTCTGGTGCAAGGTCAGACTGACACTGCAATTCAAGCACTTGATCACATGGCCGCAGGCCAGACACAACGGCAGGCGAGCCAAACCGCGACGATTAATGAACAAAACGGCTTGATGACTTTGCTCCAGAGTCTGGCTCAGAACCTGCTTCAATACCGGAGTCACGGCTTGGCGACGCTGACTGACGCCGTAACGAAGGTCAACCACGTCCACTTGAGGCAGACGCCCTTGGCCGATCCGTTCCGGCAGGGTCAGCAAATGATACCGCCCGGTTTGAGCGGCATAATAACTCTCCAGGGACGGCGTGGCCGAGCCGAGGATCACCACCGCTCCGGCCTGTTTGGCCCGGAGCACGGCCAAGTCCCGGGCCTGATACTTGAGTTTCTCGTCTTGTTTATAAGAACCGTCATGTTCTTCATCGACAATCAGTAGCCCGAGATTGGTCAACGGCGCGAAGATGGCCGATCGGGCGCCCAAGACCAACGGGGAATATCCTTTCAAGATTTTAATCCACTGGTCGTATCGCTGTCCATCGGACAGGCCGGAGTGCAACACGGCCACTTCTTGAGGAAATCTGGCCTTCAAGAGTCCTTCCACCGCTGGAGTCATGGATATTTCCGGGACAAGGAAAAGGACGGTGCGACCTCGACTCAAGGCATTACGGGCCGCGGCCAAATAAACTTCCGTTTTGCCGGAACTGGTCAAACCGTAAAGCAGATAAGGGAAAAAACAACGTTGATCCAAGGCCGCGGTTAAAGCGCTTACCGCCGAGGCCTGAGCCGCGGATAACTCGGGGGGCTCGGCGGTAAAATCCAAAGCCCGGCCAAGATCGTCGCGGAAAACAATCTTTTCGAAGACTTCCAACAGCCCCTTGGCCTGCATCCGACCGGCCATGGCGGACAAAGACGGGAAACGCGGCCGAAGTTCCTGCATGGATTGCGGCCCTTCAGCGTTCAACAAATCAAACAGATATTTTTCCTTGGGACCGACTCGTCCCGTGGCCGGCAAGGCGGATGAAGTTGAACGCAGCCATTTTTGTTTTTTGGGACTGACCCGATCCGTTAGGAATCGGTCGTCGATGGCAATCAAATCCATGTTCCGCAATCGTTTCAGGCAGGCGGCCGATCCTTCGCCGGATCGTTCCAATCCGCTGACCGGTAAGCCTCCCGACTTGGCCAGGCGTTCAAGTACAGCGATGGCCGGTTGATCCAGTCCGCCTTCCGCCAGGGCGGAATGACCGGCGTCAGTCAGAAAAGCGGTGCGCCGGCTCATGGTTTTGAGTCCGGAAGGCAAGGCTTCCGCCATGACCAAGCCAAGGGGATAATGATAGTAGTCCGCCGCGAAGCCCATCAGTGGGATCAAATCGGCCCCGAACATAGGACCATCGTCCAGCGGCCGGATAATTTCCTTGAGATTGACCGATGGACACTGATCAGGCCCGGACCTGGACAGAATATAGCCGGTTACCTGTCGGCGTCCAAAGGGGACGAGGACCCGGCGACCGGGCATCATGTCGGCGTCCTGATCCGGCGGAACCAGGTAATGAAAAGTTAGGGTCACCGGCAAAGCCACGGCAACTTCAGCCAACAAAGGAATCGAGGTCGACAATATGGATGGGGAATTATTATTCAAAGCAAAGGCTTTAACGGATAATCCAACTTTGTTTTAAGCGAGTCAATCTGATTAAGGATTGGAAAAAGAGCGGGGTCAGGAAATGACGGGGGAGGAGCAACGGCTGGAGTGGCCATCTGCTTGATTTCCTCCAGATCAAAGGTTTCCCGTTCCAGCTCCGAATTGATGGTCAAGGACTTCAAGATCAAATCCATGGCCGCTCCCTCGTGGTTGATCACCCGCAAACGACCGGGCCAGTCCACACCAGGCGAATGCCGATGATAATCGCTCAGGAGCACGTCATAACCGGGCAGGTTTTCCGTGGCCGGCAGGATCAGTCGAACCAGATGCCGGGAATTTTCCGTGATCTGAATCTGCGGCGATTTTCGATCGCCGACCAGAGCGCCCAGGGTAATGACGCTCTGGTTACCGGCATCCTTACCCAAGACAACATTGTCCAGGTTGACCTGATGGGCCTTTACTAGAGCGGTTAACTTGGAAGTTTCGTTATAAAGCAACAAACGGAACAACAGGGGTGGCTGAGGCCAATCGGCTTCCATGGCCTGATCGCCGATCATAACCATGGTCCGTTGATCGGCCGCCAGGTAGACTTCCTCCCTATCCGGCCAGGAAAGATTTAAACGCAGTAAAT
>JADFXS010000391.1:0-1050 GCA_015233515.1 Deltaproteobacteria bacterium
ATTCATCATGGTCATGGCTTAGGGAATGTGGCTGGCATGCGGTTGAGAAACTAGGCCTTGCGGCTGTCTCAGATAGACGTAAACCGCTATTTTGCCAGTTCCTAAGCCGGCGCTTTGGGACTGGCCAATCCGTCCTTGAAAACGAGGGAGATTTCTCGCTGCGCTTCGAAGTGACGGCATGCGGGGCGTTTCTTGGCGCCATAACTTACCGAGACACGATGGGTCAGGTGTTAGCAAGAATCACCAAAGGCAATTTTGTTCCCTCCGACTTTAAACCCGGGTCTGAAATTCCCAATGATTTGGCTCAATAATTGCTTTTGCTAACATCCAACAGGGTTGTCTGTTTCACCTCCGATAAACCGTCGGAAAGGACGTGTAATTATGTTATTATCTCCGTTACCCATCACCCGACCGGCCACTTGTGTAGGCCGCGGTAAACCGCGCCTCCCCGGCTTGGTTGATGATTACCTGGTGGAAAATCTGGCTCCGAGGGACAATATTTTGGCCACCCACCGTCGCCTGGATCGGGACATAATGATCAGCCCCCGGTGGATGAACATGGTGACTCCCAAGCCGATAATAAACGAGAATTGGAACTGGTGAATATCGTTGCGGTCATATTAGCTCGGGCCACCTCGCCGAGCGCCCCCGACAGCTTGTTGCCTCGCAGACCCTTAGCGGAAATAAAAGGTCGGCCGGTCTTGGTGTGGATCGCCCGACGTCTGCAGGCGGCCTCCCTGCTAACCAAAACAGTCGTCGCCGTGGGGGATCGGAAGCAGGACGCGGATATTGTCGAACTTGCCGAAAAATTGGGCCTTCAAGTCCATGCCGGCCACCCGGAATCCGTCCTGGACCGCTTACACCTGGCGGCGGAAGCGGAACAAGCGGACCATGTCGTCCGCGTCAACGGCAATTTTCCCCTGGTCGACCCGGAAGCTCTGGATAATTTAGTGAGGGGACACCTGGAAAATAATGCCGATTTCAGCTTGAACAGCCACTACCACGGTCTGATTTATGGTTTGGGTGTGGAAGTTATTTCCCGATTTGTTC
>JADFXS010000391.1:1108-2815 GCA_015233515.1 Deltaproteobacteria bacterium
CCACCACCCGGCAAAATATCGGATTTTTCGTCAACCCGCGGCTAGAACCGCGCCTTATTTGCGAGTCAGCGTCGATTACCAGGCCGATGTGGCCATCGTTACCGAAATCCTGGATAACCTTTCCACCCCGACCAATGACCTGATCATTGATTTTTTGTCCCAGAGACCCAAGCTGGTGTCGGCTCAAGCCCGTCGCGCCCCGGCCGAAGTCAGCCTGGAAAAGGCCATGCTTTTTCCGGAAAAAATGCAGGCTGTCCGCCTAAACAACTGTCAAACATTTGACGAATCTTATCCTATCAGTGTGGAATTATCCTTAACCAACCGTTGCAACCATCACTGCGTCTGGTGTTCCGACGCGGCCCTCAGGAGGCGGTTGCCCGGAGATTTGAATCCGGATATCATGCAGTCGCTTTTTGCCGAGTTAAAACAAGGCGGAACGCGAGGCGTTGTCATTGAAGGCGGCGGGGAACCCACGCTGCATCCGGGTTTGACGGCCACGGTCAAGGCGGCCCGGGAACAAAACTTGGCCCTGGGTCTAATTTCCAACGGCTATCTTTTACCTTCCGCACCACCGGGAGATTTCGAATGGATAAGGATCAGCCTGGACGCCGCCACCCGAGACCAGTACCTGGCGCTGAAAGGCGTGGACGGCTTTGATCGGGTCTTACACAACTTGATGACCTTGGCCGCGGACAATCACAGGCCGATCCTTGGAGTCGGCTACGTGCTGACCAGCGGCAACGACGATCCGGTCCACCTGGACCAGTTGGTCCTTTTCCTCCGGCAAATCGGCCTCGGTTACATTCACTTTCGACCGGTGATCGACCATCCGGAGCTGGTTTCCTCCGCGGATCTCGGGTATCTGAAAAAGTTCGAAACCGACACCTTCTCCGTAAAACTGAGCGCCATGACCGCCAACCGCGACCACGGCAACGCGGGACTCCCCTGTCTGGCTCACAGTCTGTCCGCGGTGATCACCGCTGACGGCGGAGTTTACCTTTGCGGCCGATTGAATGGTTCCGCCGCGTGGGAGTCCTTGGGCAATTTACATCAGCGAGGTTTTCATGAAATATGGACCGGCGTTACCCGGCGACAACAGGTCGGTTTGGTCTCGCAAGCCCAATTCTGTAAGCGTCATTGCCCACCGTGCCGTATGACCAAATACAACCGATTATTGAACGACGTGGAAAAAATCCGGACCAGAAATTTTATTTAGTTGGCGAACATGAAAAAAATCCTGATTTTAGGCGGCGCCGGTTACATCGGATCGGTGTTGACCCGCATGTTGTTGGAACGTAACTACCAGGTCACGGTCTTCGATCGCCTGCTTTTCGGTTCGAGTTCCACCACCGAATTGCATGATCATCCGAATTTTCACCTGATCGTCGGCGATCTGAGAGATATAACCGCCGTGGCTCGCGCTATCCAAGGCCAAGACGCCGTCATTTTATTGGCGGCCATGGTCGGCGAACCAGCCTGCGACCGCGATCCGCAAGAAACCATGGAAGTCAATTGGCTGGGTTCCTTGACGGCGGCGGAAGCAGCTCGATATTTCCAAATCCCCCGTTTTTTGTTCGCCTCCACGGATTCGTGTTACGGCATCCAGGAAGGCATCCTGACCGAAGAATCACCCCTACAACCCATTTCTCTGTACGCGGAATTGAAAAAACAGCTTGATCAGGAGAAGGTTTGGCGCGAGAAGGGCGA
>JADFXS010000391.1:2834-3432 GCA_015233515.1 Deltaproteobacteria bacterium
TTTCGCGGTGACGATCCTGCGCCTTGCCACGGTTTACGGCCTTTCCCCCCGCATGCGTTTCGATCTGATCATCAATATTTTGACCATGCACGCCGTGATCCATAAGCGTATAAAAATTTTCGGCGGCCGGCAATGGCGGCCCTTGGTTCACGTGGCCGACGTGGCTCTAGGGTTTATCTCCGCCTTGGAGGCTCCCGGCGATCTGGCAAACGGCCAAGTGTTCAATATCGGCGATAATGCACAAAACTATCAGATCGGCGCTTTGGGGGATTTGGTGGCGCAAACTATTCCGGGGATTACCATTGATACCATCGAGCAGCCGCCGGACCTGCGAGATTACCATGTCAACTTCGACAAGGCCGCCCGGGTCCTGGGCTATCGGGTCAGGTGGACCGTGGCCGACGGTATTCGCCAGATTGAAGAGGCCCTGCGTTCCGGAGCCATCCTCGATCCCCAGGCCGCCAATTATCGCAACGCCTGAAAAAACAGATTACCTACCATGAAACCTATAGAGCTGATTGACGATCAAGCGTCGAAGTTCCAAAACACCGCTATAGAACCTCATGAACAGCTCAACCGCTTCGGCGCGGCTCCTTTG
>JADFXS010000392.1 GCA_015233515.1 Deltaproteobacteria bacterium
GAGGCTCCGGCCAGACCGGAAACCTTGTGGCTGTTTCCCGGCCAAAATACTGGAATTCTTCTGTTCCGGGCCGTGGTTCCGGTCGCGGACGAAGAACTGGACGATGTTGTCCATCTGATGGCGGAGTGGGAGCCTTTGTCTGAGCCGCCCCAGCCCATCGAGGTGTATTATCAAAAATTCCAGGATATCCTGAATCCTCCTCCCGGGGTCCCGTACCAATTCGAGTCCCCGCCTGTCGATGAAATACCGCCTCCGCCGAAAGAACCGCCGGCGCCGGAGATCAAACTTTCCGATTCCCCAATATCGCCTCCCCCCGAACCACCCGCGGTTTTAGCCGAGATGGACGCGTTGATTGCCAAGACCCAGGCCCAACTGGACGCTATGTTTCAGGAACTGGGAATGACCCAGAAAGAGGCCATGGAACGTTTTCTGCCCAAACCTCAACCTGCGCCGCTTCATTCGCCGGAAGCGCTGCAAGACTTGGTGGCCCAAACGGATGAGCAGATCAACGGTCTGTTGAAAGAGATGAACCTTACCCGGGAAGAAGCCTTGAAACAGGCCTTTCCTCCCCCGGCCCCTCCCTTGGAACCTCAGGAGGTCACTAAAGGGATGGCGACTCTGTTCCAGCAACTGGAAGATTCTTTCAAGGAAATGGGGTTGACTCCTTCAGAAGCCCTGGCCAGGTTTTTGCCGGGACATAACGTGGAGGGTATTGATTTCGGGAAGATTATCGCTGATTTGGATGCCATGTCCACCGCCCTTTCCGCGACGTCCGCAAAGCCGGAACCTTCTCCCCCGGAAACCGAGATACCGGCCCCCGAGCCTTCCCCGAAGGCCGAGACTCGTGACCGGCTCACCGTGGAAACGGTCATGGACCGTTACCAGAAAGGCGAGTCCTTATCCGGATTGGACCTCGGTGGCCTGGATTTTTCCGGTCGAACCCTCACGGGCGGGGATTTCAAGGGATCGATCCTTTCCAATGCCAAGTTTATCCAGGCGGACCTGACTGGTTCGAATTTTTCCGGCGCCCTGTTGTCCGATGCTGATTTCTCCGGCGCCCGGATGGACAGCGCGGTTCTGGTCCAGGTCCAGGCGGTGGGGGCTAAGTTCGTGGAGGCTTCATTAGTTTGTGCTCAGCTTGTCACTGGAGAATTCACTACATGTGATTTCACCGGAGCCAATCTGCGGCAGGCCTTTCTTTCCGACGCCACGTTCGCGTCAGCTTCCTTTAAAAAGGTCAACGCTCAGGGGTTTCAGGCCGAACGATCCAGTTTTAGTCGGGTCGATCTGACTGAAGCAGACTTTCAAAACGCGATTCTGACCCAGTCCGACTTTTCCTCAACCGTCATGGACCGGTTTCAGGCCGCCAAAGTGGAGGCCATGGGCATCAGACTGGCGGGCGCCTCGGGAATCGAGGCCGATTTCCGCGGCGCGAATCTGAAAAAGACTCAGGGTGGATCCGGGACGACCTTTGTCCGGTCCGATTTTTCCAAGGCCAACCTTAGTCAGGCTTGTTGGGACGAAACGCACCTTTCGGAAATCCGCTTCACCGAGGCTCGAATGGAAAAGGCGGATTTAAGCCGGGCGGTTATCAATAAATCCAACCTGGTCAACGTCTTTGCCCGGGAGGCGAATTTCATGAAATCCGTCTGGACTGATTGTGACGCACGAGGCATTGATCTTTTCAAGGCGTCGTTGCGAAAAGTGAAAATTCAGGACAGCGATTTATCCCACTCGAATTTTTTCGGAGTCGATCTGTATGGGGGTTCGATCATCCAAAGCAAGGTCGACGGGGTGGATTTCCAACGAGTGACGATAGCCCCAAAAACATAAAAATATTAAGTTTTCCACCTGAAATGCCGAAAAAGACCTAGATGATCATGAATCACGGCTCAGGAGATTTAAAAAAAATCGTTAATCCGTGCGAATAGGAGATTTTCCATGACGGCCGTTTCGGACAAAAAATTCAACTTTTCTTCTCTCGCTTTGACAACGGAAGACTTTGATGTGGTCCAGTTCAGCGGAACGGAAGGCCTGTCCAAGCTGTATCGTTTTGAAATCACCCTGGCTTCGGACAATTCCGAAATCGATATGGAAAAAGTCATCCAGGCTCGAGCCGTTTTTACCATCCTGCGGCCGGAGGGAAACATCTCTTTTCACGGCATCATTACCCATTTTGAGCAAAAGGAAACGGCTTTTCAAAAAACTTTTTACCAGGCGGTTCTTGCCCCGGCTTTCTGGCGGCACACTCTGACTCAAAACAATCAAGTCTTTCTGGGAAAAACAGTACCGGAAATTATCGAGGGCGCCCTTGACGATCTCGGCATGACCAACCTGGATTATGAATTAAGATTGACCAAGGACTATCCTCAACGGGACTATGTCTGCCAATACAACGAAAGCCATTACAACTTCATCACCAGGTGGATCGAGCATGAAGGCATGTACTTTTTTTTCGAGCAGGGAGAAACCCGGGAAAAGCTGATCGTCATCGACCATGCCCTGGCCCATGCTCCCATGGCGCAAGGACGGACGATGATCTATGCTCCTCCCGCCGGCCTCGATGACGCGGAGCAGGAGGAAGTCATCACTTCCCTGGTTTGCCGGCAAGGCATCCTGCCCGCCAGAATCCTGCTCAAGGACTTCAACTACCACCTGCAAGACGTGGAAATGACCGCTCAGGCCCCAGTTTCCGATAAAGGGATAGGGGATGTCTACATCTATGGAGAACACTTTATCGATCAGGAGGAAGGCGATTTCCTGGCTGGGATTCGTGCCCAGGAATTGAAATGCCGGGCTCAGACCTTCCACGGCGAGAGCCTGGTTCCATATCTGCGGCCGGGATACACCTTTGAAGTGGAAGGTCACAATCGCAATGATTTCAATACGTCCTATTTGACTACCGATGTCGAGCATCGCGGAAGTCAGTTCTTTTACTTGACCGCCGGCTTGGGTTACAGACTGGAAGGTCGGGAGGAAGGCCCCGCCTACCGAAATTCATTTTCGGCCATTTCGGCCGGCCTTCAGTTTCGTCCGGAGCGGATTGCCTCCAGACCATTAGCGTCTTCCACCATACATGCCCACATCGATGCCGAAAGCAGCGGCAAATACGCCGAATTGGACGACCAGGGTCGGTACAAGGTCAAGCTCCCCTTTGACCTCAACGGCGCCAAAGGCGGCAAGGCCTCCCATTGGCTGCGCATGGCCCAGCCCTATGCCGGCAACGGTCACGGCATGCACTTCCCCTTGCACAAGGGAACTGAAATTCTCCTGACCTTTATCGACGGCAATGTGGACCGGCCGGTCATTGCCGCCGCCGTGCCCAACCCTATCACGATCAGCCCGGTTACTTCAGCCAACAGCACCCAGGCTCGGATCACTACCAGTGGAGGTAACAAGGTCCATTTTGAAGACCAGCAGG
>JADFXS010000393.1 GCA_015233515.1 Deltaproteobacteria bacterium
ACTATGATAACCTAGGGCCGATGAATTCGGCCTCTGAATGATTCCGCTTAAAGGACGAAAAACCACTCCGGATGGTTTCAGTCATGAATATATTTAAAACCAGGTGCATTAGAGGAGCATGATACATGCCGATTCCCATTGGGATTTGGTTGGATTCCGGCATAATATATCCTGTCTTCGAAAAAATCCGGTGTTCGATCGTAAAACCCGCCACACCGCAGGGAGCGGCCCGATTCCATAGTGAACAGGGGCAGCAACTCCCCGATTTAGGAGGAAACTCAGAGCCGGAGAAGCCTCCTCCCCATGGATTCCGACCGATTTGGTTAGAGATGTTTCGCCAATTCGGGAATATGTTTCTTGGCCTGGAGACGGATCATTCCCAAGGTTTTTGAATCCTGAGCGAACAGGACCACCAGGGCGTCTCCGGCCGGAACACACATGACCATGGCGTTGGCCGCTTCCAGAGTTATAGTGTGAAATGCGGTGAGACCGACTTCTCGGCTCATACTTTCCACACCGTTTTGAACCAGGGCCACGGAAGCGCCGAACGCGTCCTTATCCATTTGTCCCAGGCTCCCGGCCGATTCGATCACAAATCCGTCCTTACCCACGATCTCTATGGCATTGAGTCCGGGTATTTCCAACATTTCATTGAGAATTTCCGTAGTTCTCATCACCTTGGCCATTAATTGCGCTCCTCTCTAGGCAATTTTGAAAGATATATTGACGGAGTGCTTAAACTTCCGATTTTTTGAACCTTATTTTTTCTCAGTCACCACAAATTCGCCGAACGCGTCTCCACATTCTATACCGGCGACTTGTTCGCATTGGTATTTTCCTAAGCCATCCGGATACGGGGCGCTGTAAGCCAGGTCAAAAAAGGCGGCCGATACGCCTTGAATCATGAAAGCCCTTTTTTCTCCCGGTTGGCCATCCGCTTCATAATAATCGACCGCCCTGATCACCATTCTTTCCCCTTCCTTGATCTGGGCGATGCCGGATTTAGCCCAGCCCCAAGCGGTAAACACGGCAAAAGCGCCTCGTAAAACATCCTTGGCGCCTTCGGTGATCATGGGTTCGACCACCGCCTTGAATTCTTCGGAATTGATGATGCCATGTCCGGTATGGTAACCACACTCATTAGCGCAACGAACCAAACCGGCCTTGAGTTCGTCATGTTTTTCCGGAGGAACCGCTTCCATCATCCTTTCGGCAAAGTTATTCCAAAAAGTTACCGGCAGAAAATTAACCAGGACGTTAAAACTGGAAATAATCCCGTCTTGATTGTCAAATGTAATATTAGCAAGCTTTTTTACCACGGCATCGCGATGAACCGTCATTTGCCCTTCCTCCTTAGTTTGCCTGGACGGCAAAGCGGCTGAGCTTATCGCCCTTGACCAAGCTGGATGTTTCTTTAACTGTGTAGCTGCGCGTGGGACGATCGAAAGCGCAACCGAACATGGCGGCTATGTAACCGCAGGTAAAATAGTTCAGCGAGCGATCGACCGGTCCGAATTTAGTGATCCAGCCTTGATCCACATGGGACCGGGTCAGGATCACTTCGCCGTCTTGGGCATTGCCCTTGGCTTCCATCAGCCCCATGCCCATAAAGCAGTAATATTCGGCGCCCATTTTCAATCGTTCTTCGCCGGCCGGCAAGTTATGTTCCTGCACATAGGCGTCAAGCAAAGGCCGGATGGAATCCTCCACGGATTCGGCCAGGATCCTGGTGCCGCCGTACGCCGCCATTTCCTCGGCCAACTGAATGGTCAGCGTCAAATAATGGTGGCAATGCATGACGGATTCGAACCCGTCGATGTATTGATGATAGGTTTTGTCATCAAAAGTGTGATCAAATTTGAATGCCATATGGTTATCCTCCTGATTCACGACAATCGTTCCATTTCCAAGGTTGTCTTCAAGGCTTTCTGCCGGATCACGCCCAACATTTTCGAGTCATTGGCCAGGATAGCCAAGAGGTTCTCCCCGGAAGGTAAATACATGATCACGACGCCATCGGCCTCGAGGGTCAAGGTCTGCAAGGGAGTGACGCGCAATTCCCGGACCATGCGGTCGGCCCCGCCATGAACCATGATCAGGGCCTTGGCGAATTGAGAAGCATCCGCACCGGACCAGGAGCCCATTTCCGAAACCAGTGTTCCATCTTGGCCCAAACGAAATACCGCCCTGACTCCGCGAAGATGAAGAAGTTCCTGCAAAAGTTGGTCGATAGTTTTCGGATCAGGGGCGGCCGGGGTCTTGTCTGGTTTAACGCCGTCTTCCACGTCTTTCGCCGGGAAGCGCGGAGTTTCCGATTTCTGTTCAGGAATCGGGGCGGCTACCGTTGATTCCAGTCCGGGTTCCTTGGATACCTCAGCTTGAACGGCTTTTTCTTTTTTGGTTGAAGCGTGAGCTTTTTCATCCCTGATCAAGGTGGCGTCCATAAGAAGGGACATGAGCGGCCTTTGAATACGCTTTCTGATTTTTTCCGTGGGAGGGGTTCGGAACCGAATTTCCACATGATCCCAATTGATCATCTTGAGCGCGGCTTGCGGACCGTTCAATTCTCCATACAAAGCGTCGTACAATTCTCCTTCGTGGAAATAGAATAAGCCTTTCCCGCCATCGTGGTTCAACACTTCCAGCAGATAAGTCTTTTTTTCCATTTCCATTAACTGGAGAAAATTAACCAGGGAAATTCCCTGGAGCCGGCCTTCCTGACTTTTCAGAAATAAAATTTCCTGAATGCATTCGATTAATTGATCCGTTGATACAGGTTCAACCAGGACTTGAAGCACGCCCATCTTCAGGTACACATCACCCATATAGGTCGCTTCTTCCGAAACCATGATCACAATTGGAACGGAAGGGTCGATCCGGCGCAGGTAAGTTAAAAATTGTATGCCGTCCATCTTGGGCATAAGAAGCGTCATGGCCACCAAGTCGACAGCTTCAGCCTTGAGAATATTCAGCCCGTTCGGTCCGTCTCCGGCGACGAAAAGTCGATATTGATCGGAGAATTTTTGAAATTCTTTCTTCAATATTTGGAGAAAGCCTTCATCGCCGCTGACCACTAGAATATTCTTCACTGCCGCGCTCCACGAAAATCAATGCTGATCAAAGCCATGGCCATAATTGTCCCTGATCTTTTATGAATTTTTAAAAAAAGCCCTGATACCGACAGGCGAGTTGAGAGAGAAAAAGAGGCATTCGCTGGGGCAAGTTTATTTAAACCGATAAGAACTATCATTAATTGGCAAAGATCTGCCGTTAGTAGTTAGTCAGGCTACTACAAATAAATGTAGTATCATCACACAGTTGCTATATTTATCAAGTTCACTTAATCGAGATCGGAAGAGCAAACGTCTGAACTCCTGTCAGCCGTGTGCTCTTCCGATCTCGATTAAGTGAAAGAGTGTA
>JADFXS010000030.1 GCA_015233515.1 Deltaproteobacteria bacterium
ATCAATCCTGCCAAGGTGCTGATCGTCTACTATTCCCGCTCCGGCAATACGCGTGAAACCGCCAATCAAATTCGTCAAATGCCCGGCGGCGATATTGTGGAAATTCAAACGGTCGTGCCTTATCCTGACGATTACGATACGGTTACAAAACAGGCCAGGAAGGAATTGAGCTCAGGTTATAAACCCGCGCTAAAAACAAAAGTTGGGAATATCATGTCCTACGATGTCATTTTCGTGGGTTCCCCAAACTGGTGGAGCACGATCGCCACTCCGGTCAAGTCGTTTTTGTCGGAATACGATTTATCCGGAAAAACCATTGTCCCGTTTATCACTCACGGTGGAGGCGGTTTGGCGCGAAGCGCTACGGACATCGCGGCGCTTTGCCCGCATTCAACCATTCTGGATGGCCTGGCCGTCCGGGGCGAAAACGCAAAAAACGCGCAAAATAGTGTGTCAGAATGGTTGCGCAAACTTGGCATGGATAAATAGTGTCTGGCGCTTTTTAAATGGCCCCTTGTCGAAAGGGAAAGCAACCGGAAGATCAGAGCAACAGATGGCTAACATTGTCGAAGCAATAGCTAAAGACGTGGTCGCCTTTGCCAATCGCGAAGAAAAATGGGTTTCAGTCGCTATTGAAGAAATCAAGCCGGATGATTGGGCGGAAAAGGTCTATAAACCGGATATTCTTGACAAAGCGGAGAACCTATACAAGAAACCGGGATATAACCCCTTCAATTCCTGAATAGAGAGGACGGAAAAATGAGCAATACAGCAATACTTTTGTCGCTTTTTCTGCTCGTTTCAACAGGTGCTCTGGCGTCCCAGGCGCTGACCGCCGAAACAGAGAAAAAATCGCAAACCATATCTCGGGCCGGTTCTCAACCTTCCATAAAAGGGGCGGCCGAATATTTTACCGGCAATGTCCGTGTTGATCCTTTGTTTCCTGCAAATGATTCGACGCACTTTTCCGGTGCTTATGTCACTTTCGAACCGGGGGCCAGGTCCGCGTGGCACGTTCACCCGGCAGGGCAGCATTTGCTGGTCATTACCGGCGTTGGTCGCACACAGGAGTGGGGAGGCCGGGTAGAGGAAATCAAACCGGGAGACGTGATCTGGTGCCCGCCAGGGATAAAGCATTGGCACGGAGCCTCACTCACTACCGCGATGACGCATATCGCCATCACGGGAACAATTAATGGCAAAAACGTTGAATGGATGGAAAAGGTCACCGACGAGCAATACAACGGTAAATAAGGAGGCAATCTTGAGCATGCAGGCGAGCATATTCCCCACGGCTTGCCGGTGGGTTAGCGATTATAAACAAAGATGCTTCCGTTCCTTGCCTGTGGAAGATTCCCCGCGGCTTGCCGAGGGGTACTTTAATAAAAAATTCGCCATGGGAATGAGTTACGGCTATGGTCCGGCATCAGACAAGAACGAGATGATTTCACTGATTCATACAGCGATTGACCGTGGCGTCACATTTTTCAATACCGCCGAAGTGTACGGCCCGTTCACCAACGAAGAACTGCGTGATTTGAACGATGCGCTCTCGAAAATCAAGATTTCGGGAGATCGCTATCCGGCGGAATATGCGAAAAGAGTGGGCAACTAAAGTGCCGATCCCGGGCACTGCGAAGACAGATAATGCAAAAAGGATGATGCATATGTCAAAAAAGGTATTGGTACTGTCGGCCAGTCCAAGAAAAGGCGGAAACTCCGATCTGTTATGTGATCAGTTCATGCTTGAGGCTAAAGAAGCCGGTAATCAGGTGGAAAAAATATTTTTACGAGACAAAAAAATCAATCATTGTGTCGCCTGCGGCACCTGCCAAAGTAATGGCGGCAGGTGTGTGCAGAAGGATGATATGGCTGAAGTCCTTGATAAAATGATAGGTGCTGACGCGATCGTGATGGCAACACCTGTGTATTTTTATACCATGAATGGACAGATGAAAACATTGATCGATAGAACGTATCCCGGATATACCAGAATCGACAACAAAGATATGTATTTCATCATGACCGCCGCGGTCGGCAGAAAAGACTTGCTGGTAAGAACCCTTGAAGGTTTCAGGGGGTTTACTTCCTGCCTGAGCGGAGCCAAGGAAAAAGGTGTCATCTATGGAACCGGGGCATGGGATATAGGAGACATTAAAGGCAGTCCGGCCATGACCCAGGCTTATGAAATGGGGAAAAAAGCATAGGGCCAGGGGGATGACGTGAATAGAAGAGAATTTTTAAAATATTCAACCGGCCGTGCCGGCTTTGAGGAGGCAGATCATGACTGAATCCATTACCCGCCGGTCGTTCATCAAGGGGAGCACCGTTCTGGGCGCATCATTGATCCTGGAAGCTAGTGCCGTCGGATGTATGCAGAAGCTCGCGTTCGCCGAAGGCAAAGTCGACATCGCGGCGGTGAAGGGCGCGGACTATTTCAAGAACACGATCAAAGCCGTGGAAATCCTCGGAGGCATGGGCAAATTCGTGTCGAAACAATCGAAGGTGGGCCTACTGATCAATTCTCCTTGGGACTATCCGGGCAGTTACGTGAAACCGGAGATGACCCTGGCCGTGATTCAGATGTGCCGCGACGCCGGAGCGAAGGAGATCGGGGTCTTTCGAAGTCTCGGCGACGCCTACTGGCAGCGTAGCCCGCTCTCCCAAAAATTCGGCGACGAGGTCAGGAGCATCCGATCCCTGGGCGGTAATTATACGGAAGTGTCCCTTCCGCGCGGCCGGTCGTTGAAGAAAGCCGAGATCGCCAAAGGATTGTTGGATTGTGACGTATTTATCAACATCCCGATCCCGAAGGATCATTCCGGGACACGCTTCACCGGGACCATGAAGAACATGATGGGTGCGACCTCCGGCGGCACCAACCGGTTTTTTCACCATGGATCCGGAGGGAGCGGTTACTACGACGATGTCGAGTTTCTCTCCCAATGCATCGCCGATGTGAATCTGGTGAGAAAGCCGGATCTGTGTATCGTCGACGGAACGGAAATGATCACGACAAACGGCCCGTATGGTCCGGGGAAACTGATCAAGCCCCAGAAAGTCTTCGCCGGTGTGGATCGGGTTGCGGTGGATATGTACGGCGCCAATCTGCTCGGCGTCAAGGGTGAAGAGATTCGAATGATCCAGATGGCGCATCAACATGGACTGGGCGAGATCAGCCTGGCGCAGCTTCAGATTCAGGAGGTAACCCTGTGAGAAGTGAGATTACGTTAGGAAAATGCCTCGGCTTGATCCTGCTTCTGATCGCGACGAGTGCCGCGTCATTGCAAGCGCCTGGAGATATCTCCGGTTATCTACCCGCAAACGGTGAGGTTGCCGGCTGGACGCACAGCGACACGCCGAAGATCTATCGCGGCGATGAACTTTTCGCGATGATCGACGGCGGGGCTGATATCTACTACGAGTACGGCTTCACGCAAGTGATGCGCGCCGAGTACAAAGATGTCCGCGGGAAATCGATCAAGCTGGAAATCTACGAAATGGAAAGTCCGGCCGCGGCGTACGGCATGTATACATTCAAAGTCGGTGACGGTGGCAAAGCCCTGGCGATCGGCCAGGAAGCGCTCCTCCAAGATTACTACCTCAACTTCTGGAAAGGAAACCTGCTGGTTACCGTGATCGGGCTGGACTCGGCGGAGGAAACCATTAATAGTGTCGTCGCGCTCGCCAAAGCCGTCGACGCGCGCATCTCCAAGACGGGTGAACGGCCCGAACTGGCGGGCCTGCTACTCCGTGAGCCGCTCGCGTTTTCCCATCCGAAGTACGTTCGCGGATCCCTTGGCGTGATGAACAGCTACATCTTCGACACGGAGAACATCTTTCGCGTCCGTGAGGGCATGATCAGCGCCGTCGGCGATTGTCAGGCTTTCGTGTTTCGTTACCGGGATGAAGGCGAGAGCGCCGAGACCTACGGACAGGCCGCCACGAGTCTCAAAGTCAGTCCCAAATTCACGAACCATACCCGGCAGGACAATCAGTACTCGATGGTTGGTCGCGAGAAAGAGCTCGTCATGATCAATCAAACAGGCAGGTACATCGCCATCGTGATTGGGCAGAACCAGGATAAGGTAAAGTCGACCACGGACCGATTGGTCGAGAAATTGAAAAGCCGATGAAGCACAGCTGAGTTTCCGCTGTAAGCGAGATGAAAACAAAGTGGGGTTTGCCCCACCGTCCGGCTGAAAAAACCATAAGAGAAAAATATCGAGGAATTTATGAACCGTCGTGATTTCTTAAAGAAGACCATTGGGGGCAGTATCGTGGCCGGAGCCGCGTTGGCTTTCGGAGAGTACGCAAAACCATTGGCCGCCCCACTGAGTTCTCCCGCGGCGTACGATCTCGTCGCCGTGAAAGGAGGCGAGCCGGAGGTGATGTTCGACAAGGCCGTCGCGTCGTTTGGTGGGATGGAAAAATTCGTGCCCAAGGGCAGCAATGTTTTGGTAAAGCCGAATATCGGCTGGGACGTGCCCGCGGAGCGCGCGGGCAACACGCACCCGAAACTCGTCGCGCGCATCATCGAGCATTGCCTGAACGCCGGAGCGAAAGAAGTCTCCGTGTTCGATCACACCTGCGAGCATTGGGTGCAATGCTACAAGAACAGCGGCATTGAAAAAGCGGTGAAAGACGCCGGCGGGAAGATTGTGTCCGGCGACAGCGAAGGATACTATCAACATGTCACCGTGCCTAAGGGGAAGCGGCTCACCGAGGCCAAGGTTCACGAACTCCTTTTGGACGCGGAAGTGTTTATCAATGTTCCGATTTTAAAGCATCACAGTTCTTCGATGATCACCATCGGCATGAAGAACCTGATGGGCGTGGTATGGGATCGCGCGTACTGGCACCGGAATGATCTTCATCAGTGTATTGCGGATTTCGCATCCTATCGCAAGCCCGAGCTGACCGTCGTGGATGCCTACAACGTGATGAAGCAGAACGGCCCGCGCGGGGTGTCCGTCGACGATGTCGTTTCGATGAAATCCCTGATCGTCTCCACGGACATCGTGGCCGCCGACGCCGCCGCGGTAAAACTCTTCGGCGCCGAGCCGGGCGACATTCGCTATATTCAGCTCGCGGCCCAGATGAATCTCGGTCGGATCGATCTGGACGCCCTGTCGATTAACCGCATCAAGTTGTGACAATATGGGGCTTCACCAGTTAAAATCGTTTCGAGTCGGCGTGTCGGTTATGTTCTTCGTGCTGACCGCGTTTTTGTTTCTTGATTTCCGGAACATCGTTGAACCGTCCGTCGCCGGCGGATTACTGTACCTGCAGTTTGTTCCCTCGCTGCTGAAGTTCGCGAACGCAGCGGCTCTCGGCGCGGCCGGATTCATGGTGATCATGATCCTTACGGTTCTCTTCGGCCGTGTCTACTGCTCGACCGTCTGTCCTCTCGGAACGCTCCAGGATGTGATCAGCTTTGTGGCCGGGAAGAAAAGCAAATGGCGCGACTTCCGATTCTCCACGCCGCACAATGCCCTCCGGTATTCCATTCTCACCCTCACGGTTCTGTTTCTGATCGCGGGCAGCGGCTTTCTATTGAACCTTCTCGATCCGTTCAGCAACTTCGGCCGGATCTTCTCGAACCTGTTCCGCCCCGTTGTCCTTGTGGTGAACAATTTGGCCGCTATCGTGCTCGAAGGATTGGACGTGCACACACTCTACCGCGTGCAATGGGCGGTGTTTGCACCGGTATCCGCAATCGTTTCGTTGGCGATCCTGATGCTAATCGCCTGGCTTGCCGCGACACGCGGTCGCTTTTACTGTAACACCGTCTGTCCCGTGGGTGCGCTGTTGGGTCTGCTCTCGAAAATATCATTTCTTCAAATCAGCATTGATTCAGGAGTCTGCAAGGGATGCCAACTATGCGAAGGCGTGTGCAAGGCGGGTTGCATCGATAGTCGGAAAAAGACGGTGGATATCAGTCGCTGTGTTGGTTGCTATAATTGCTTTGCGATTTGTCCGAGAAAAGGACTGCGGTTCGAAAACAGATGGCGAAAACGTGCTACCGCGGCGCAGCCGGATCGCGAGCGGCGGGATTTTATTATCAACTCGGGAGTGTATCTCTTGGGACTCACCGGCTTCACAGAGGAAACCAAGCAGATCATCCAGAGCAGGCCGACAACGATTTTCGGGCTTGTAACGAGTCCGATCTCGCCGCCCGGTTCCGCGAGTATCGAGCATTTTACCGGCACTTGCACAGCGTGTCATCTCTGCGTGAGCGCCTGCCCGTCACGCGTGCTCGTGCCTTCGTTTCTTGAATTCGGATTCCTTGGAATAATGCAGCCAAGGATGAATTTCCAATCGGGCCACTGCAACTACGACTGCACGATCTGCATGGAAGTTTGCCCCAGCGACGCCATTCTACCATTGACGGTGGAAAAGAAAAAACTCACGCAGTTGGGCGTCGCGAAGTTCATCAAAGAGAACTGCGTGGTCTATACGGACAACAAGGATTGCGGTGCGTGTTCCGAGCACTGTCCGACTAAAGCGGTGGACATGGTGCCGTATCCGAACCCGACGAACAAGCGGCTCGTGATCCCGGAAGTGAAGCCGGAATACTGCATCGGCTGCGGAGGGTGCGAACACGCCTGCCCCACGAAGCCTTACAAAGCTATCTACGTGGACGGAAATCCGGTGCACAAACTCGCCAAGAAACCGGTGGTGAAGAAGATCGAAAAGAAGGTTGATGATAATGCGGACTTTCCATTCTGATGCCATGGAAACAAAATGCTCACGTTTGCGGTCAAAAAATCTCATTCAGAGCAAAGTTGGAATGGAAAAATAGCGTCTTGGACCTTTAATCACTGAGCAGATCCATCCAAGTCAACGCACAGTATTTTCCGACAGAACTTGCGCGGAGGTCTCTTACCTGTGGTGTTACCGTCCATTCTCTTTCGGAATGATTTTGTTTTTTCGGAGACGATGTTGGTGCCAGAGCCATAAAAGCATGCCCACCACGGCCATACCGGCCAAGACATATAACTCATACTGCTTAACTTCTCCCAAGATCACCGTCAGAAGTTCCCCGAAAAAATAACCGCCGGTGGCCACCGTCACGGCCCATACAGCCGCACCAAGCAGATTCAGGAGAATAAACCGGCCGGTTGGGATGGAACTCATACCAAACATAAACGGCAAAACCGCTCGCAGGCCATACAAAAAACGAAAAAACAAGACCAGCGGGGTTCGAATTCTGGTAAACAATCGGTCGGCTTTTTCAAGACGCGGGCGCCAGGTGGGTCGCCACCGTAAGAATGTTTCACTATGTCGGCGGCCTAGATAGAAAAAAAACTGATCGCCCAGCAGGCTACCGGTGAATGCAGCCAGCATCACCCAGGGCAGCGACAAAAATCCTCGATGAGCCGCAAAGCCGCCTAGGACCAAAATCGTTTCCCCTTCCAGAAAAGTCCCAACCCAGATAGCCCAATAGCCGTATGTTTCTACTATGATTTTCAACGTCATAAGGTTTGGGGGCCCGCCTGTGACTCCGAATAAAAAAATTGAAAATGAAGTTACCTGGCAAGAAGGAAGCGAGTACCGACCCGGCCGGTAATTTTACAGATATCGATACCATAGTGATCGCCGTGTATCACTATGGAGTAGATATCCGGATTATGGAGGATTCAACGAGCGATGGTCGTCCGGCCTCTGAATAGCTCCGTGGGGAATAAGTGGGCGGATTATTTATCAGTTGCCGTCAAGCAGAGGGTTTCTGATCGTCGCCGCTGGATAGTTGCGGTTTTTCCTTATCCGGCGGGTTGTCCATTTTTTTGGTTCCCTGCAAACCTTCCTTGAAGTTGCTGATACCTTTACCTAAACCTGCTCCGATTTCCGGCAGTTTGCTGCCGCCGAAAATAATGAGCACGATGATCAAAACCACCAGTAGATGCCAAATACTAAATCCAAACATTAGACTGCCTCCTGGCTGATTGTTACTAGTTCTTGATAACAGAGCAGAACCCTGACGTCAAACAAATTCAGTTTCTCGAATCCAATCAATTGCTATCAGTGATCTCTCCTCACAAACTTTCGCGCGGGCAATTTAATCGGCTTGTCGAATGAATTCATTTACCATACAATCATTATAATGTTTTTCCGTCAACCTGAACAGGGTCGCCATGGTTCACCATCGTTGCGAAAGGAAATATGCTCTTGTCTCAACGAAGGCGGGTGAATTAGGGAGGTGCCAATGAGTTGACCTTATAAGAAAAATCGGATAAGTTGCAACGATGCTATCGGACGGGAGTATGTTCCAATTATGAATCCCAAGCCGTTGATTTTGTGTATTGATGATGATCGAACCATACGCCGACTGCTTAAAGCCATTCTAGTCGCGTCCGGTTACGAGGCCATGGAAGCCGATCAAGGCCGATCCGGCCTGGAGCTTGCTCGGCAAAAAGTGCCGGACTTAATTCTTTTGGACGTAATGATGCCGGAAATGAGCGGTTATGAAGTTATCCAGGAGCTAAAAGCTTCTCCCATCACGACGGAGATACCGGTTATTTTTCTATCGGCCATGTCGGAAGCCTCCAACAAGGCCAAAGGTTTGGAACTCGGCGCCGCGGATTTCGTAAATAAACCTTTTGACAGGGCGGAACTTCTGGCCCGTATCAAGACTCAACTCAAGCTGCGGCAACAAGAAGCTGCCTTGAAAGAATATTCGCAGAATTTGGAAAAAATGGTGCAGGAACGGACCGAACAGCTCATCCATGCCGATCGTCTAGCCAGTCTGGGAGCCATGTCCGCCGGTGTGGCTCACGAGGTCAATAATCCCACGACCTTCATCATGGGAAATGTCCAGACCGTGGAGCTTTTCTGGAGAACCGTCGCCGAGCACCTGACCAATAGCCAGCAATCACTCAAGGACCCGAAAATCCAGTATGTCTTGAAGGAGTTTCCGGCCATAATCCAGTCGATCCGCTATGGGGCGGAAAGGATCGCCAAAATAGTCGCCGGGCTAAAATCTTACGCTCGCAAGGAGATCGTTCACAAGACTTTGGTCGATCTCCATGAATGTATTGAAAACTCTTTACAGCTCACCAATGCCAATCTAAAAAATCGTGTCAAGGTGGTCAAGAATTTTGCCGCCGATTTACCGCCGGTTTGGGCCGACGGCCAACAACTGGTTCAAGTGTTTGTAAATTTATTAGTCAACTCAGCCGATGCCATTGGTGATCATGAAGGCCTGGTGTCGATTACGACCCGACTGACCCCCGATCACACCTTGCTGGTGGAATTCAGCGATAATGGTCCAGGGATTCCCCCTGAAATCATGGGCAAAATCTTCAATCCCTTTTTCACGACCAAGCCGATCGGCGTTGGCACCGGATTGGGTTTGTCCATTATCCAGGGCATTATCGAAGATCATGGGGGAACCATTGAAGTAATTAGTGAACCGGGTTCGGGAACGACCTTCCTCATCACCTTGCAGATGGAGAAAAAACCATGAATATAACTTCAAACATTTTAACTAAAATCAAGCTTCTGGTCGTTGATGACGAAAAGGATATCACCGATCTTCTAGTTCGCCATTTCATGTTTTTGGGTTATGACATAACCGCCTGTAACGATCCTAAGACCGCTTTGAAAATGATTGAGGAAGGGGCTTACAACATCGTTATTTCCGATATAGTCATGCCAGGTATGACCGGTTTGGAACTGCTCAGGAAAATCAAGGAATATAACGGCGGCATACATGTCGTCCTAATGACCGGATATGTGACCATGCACCATATCCTGACGGCCATGCGCCTAGGAGCTGTCACTGTTTTTTTTAAACCTTTGAAAGAGTTGGACCAACTCGAAGCCACTATTCAAGAATGCATCAATAAAATTAATCACTGGCGGAACATTTTGAAAGAATTAGGAAACCTGGGAAAGGCGGGTCGAATTAATGACTGAATTTGAGTTTGATCCGTCATTACTCGACGATTTTGTCGTCGAATCCCAAGACCTGCTCGATGAGTATTTAACGAAACTCATCGAACTGGAGAAAAACCCGGAAGGGCCGGATCTGATCAGTGCTATCTTCCGCGCCGCCCATACCTTGAAAGGCAGCAGCGCCTTCTTTAACCTGACCCATATCAAAAATTTCGCCCACAAACTGGAAAATCTTTTAGATGAAATTCGTAATAAAACCAGGAAGGCGACACCGGAAGTCATTGATATACTACTTACCGGCGGGCAGCATCTCAAGAGTATGTTCGACAGGCTTGGCGTCCATAACTACTCCGTTTCCCTGACTCAGGCGGAAGACGCATTTCTGACTATTTTACTGACACTTATTGAAAAAAAGCCGACACCACCTCCCAGCGCCGAGGAAATTTTAAAAATTATCAAAGAGATCACGGACGAATTTAAAAAAACAAGCCGAGGCGCCGAAAAATTATTACTAAAAATTGACTCATTATTAACTGATTTTGGGCTGATCTCCGATGCCAAGGACTTCCCGATCGAGTCACCGATAGAACTCCCGATCCCGGGAGAAAGCCTCCCCTCCATCGAAACTCCAAATGATGTTTTTATCAAGGATATTGATGGGGTGGACCTACAGGCCGTGACAAAGACTCTCAATGACCTGATGGACCAAGCCGCAACTTCCGGACAGTTGGAAGATGATCTGTACGCTCAAGCCTTGGCTCAATTTGATGACTTCGTGGAGAGCCACGCCTTGACCACCCTACGTGAACCTCTAAGCTCGCTTATGGAGGATTTCCAAGCGATTAGGGCAAGCGTCGGGTTTGATGCCTTGCTGATCAAGCTGCTGAAGGAAAAACAGGACGATATCCTGCTTTTGCTTAAAACCCCGGAGCCGGCGCCGATAGTTGATGTGAGCGATGCCGAGAAAACAGCAGGGATTCCGACGGAAAAAGAAGAGCCGCCGGATCAAACCACTAAAATTGTGGAAAAAACACCGCTGGCCAAGGGTGAATTTCATGAGCGCAAGACTATGCGCATCGATGAGGAAAAAGTCGATGGTTTCATGAATTATGTGGGCGAATTGATCGTTACTTCAGAAACCTTCACTTATCTTCAAAAAATGATCGAACATGAAAAGGTCAATCCCCGCACTATACGAGCCTTTAAAAACGCCAGCCAGGGATTTAGGGAACTCTCGGCCGACTTGCAGGAAAGCTTGATGGAAATTCGTAAAGTGCCCATCAAGAATCTTTTGCAAAAAGTCAACATGATGGTGCGGGAGCTTTCTCATCAGCTTAAAAAAAATATCCGCGTTGAGATTGAAGGTCATGAAGTCCAAGTAGATAAGAGCATCGCCGAAAGATTGGAAGGACCATTGGTCCATGTGGTTCGCAATTCACTAGACCACGGCTTGGAATCGCCCGCTGAGCGCGAATCCGCCGGGAAGGCTTCCGAAGGTTGTCTCAAGGTTACGGCTTCAGCCGATAGAGAATTTTTTTATCTCATAGTCAATGATGACGGAAAGGGCATTAATCCGGATTCCATCAAACGCTCGGCCGTGGAAAAAGGATTCATCACCTCCAGTCAAGCGGCCAATCTCAGCCAGAAGGATGCGCTCAATCTTATTTTCGCCGCGGGATTCAGTACGGCTAGCGAAATTACTGAAGTTTCCGGCCGGGGAGTAGGCATGGATGTGGTCCGAACCAACATCAGCCAGTTGAATGGAACGATCAATGTCGACTCCGTGGTCGGCCATGGCACGACCATCATTATGAAGATACCTCTGAGTGTCACCCTCCAGGTGGTCAAGGCGCTCCTGGTTAGGGTTGGTCACGAAAACTATATCATTTCCTTGGATGATATTGTCGAATCCCTGCGCCCGTCTCCAAACGACTTGACGACCGTGGAAGGTCGCGGCGAGGTGATTTTACGTCGCGGCCAAATATTTCCCCTCATCCGTCTATATGAAGTTTTTGAAATTACACCTGAGTTTACCGACCCCTCCCAGGCCATACTAGTCGTGGTCCAGACTCCGCAAGGCCGGTTCGGCCTAATGGTCGATCAAGTGATCGGCCAACAGCAGATCGTGGTTAAAGAGTTGGTCGCTCAATTTAAGAAACTGACTTTTATTTCCGGGAGCGCCACTTTAGGAGATGGACGATTGGGTCTGGTTCTAAACGCGGAGGGAGTGGTAAAATTAGCTCTGGGGATAAGTACGTAAAAATGACTTATCGCCGCATTGCGCGGATGAGTGCGGGGGGCGGCCAAGCTCCCTAGTGGATTGTATTTTTTATCATTATAATTGTCAGAGGTAATAAAATGGAAGCCGACCGTGTTTTTCTTTTGCCCGGAGAATATATCATCAGCAAAAAACCGCACGATGTGACCACCTTACTAGGGTCATGCGTAGCGGTTTGTCTTTACAGCAAAACCGCCAAATTCGGTGGAGTAAACCACTATATGCTTCCTTCGTCCGGTTCCGGTTCGTGGGAGAACAACGCGAAATATGGAGACTACTCCATCCAGACCCTCATCCAATTCATGGAACGCGGCGCCGGCACCCTCGAAGGGACGGAAGCCATGATCTTCGGCGGGGCAAACGTGGTGGGGGCGATCAAAAGCGGCGCCAATATCGGGGAAAAGAATGTGGAACTTGCCCGGCAAATGTTGAAAGACCATCGCATCCCCATCACCAAGGAAGTGGTCGGCGGATTCACCGGCATGAAAATCAGGTATCAGACTTGGGATAACCACATAGAATATCGACAAATTGAACGATCTCAGTTCGCTCAGACCATGCTGGCCAAAGAAGAGCAATTTGAAAAAAATAAAATTAAAGTTCTTATTGTCGACGATTCCGCGATTGTTCGTCGGTTATTGTCCAAGGCGATTGAGGATGAAACGGATATCGAAGTGGTCGGCCAAGCCAAGGATGCTTTTGAAGCTCGAGAAATGTTGTTGGAGACTAACCCGGACGTCATCACGCTGGATATTATAATGCCCAAAATGGATGGTGTTACTTTTCTCAAAAAATTAATGGTTTATTATCCAAAACCGGTTATTATCTGCTCGACTATCGCCAAAGCCGGTAGTAAAGTGGAACTCAGAGCCGATAAGATCGGGGCCGTGGATGTCATCGACAAGGAATCATTAAATATCTATCAGGGGATGGAAACCGTCAAAAAAGTTCTGATCCCCAAGATCCGTTCCGCGGCCCGATCCTTTGTCAAAAAAAGATCCAAAGACGAAATCATGGATATCTGATTTAATTTTGAAATCCGTTTTAAAGCTCTAGGATTCGGGAGGGAGTATGAATCTCACCGCGGAAAAGTTCAAGTTCCAATCCTCAGCCCTGAACCCAGAAACGTTTAGCGTGGTCAAGTTCAACGGCGATGAAGGATTATCCAAACTTTATCAATTCGATATCACTCTGGTATCGGAGGACATGGACATTGACCTCGACAAAGTTATGGAAAAACCCGCGGCCTTTTCCATCCTTCGTTCTGATAAAAACGCGACTGTCCATGGAGTGCTCAAACATTTCGACGTGTTATATGCCGTGCATCAGCATGTCTTTTACCGGGCCGTTCTAGTTCCAGCTCTCTGGTGGCTCACCCTGACCGAACACAACCAGATATTTCTGGATAAAAGTATAAAGGAAATCATCCCTGAAATCCTCAAGGACGGCGGTTTGAGCGAGAATGATTTCGAGCTGCGCCTGCAAAATTCCTATAGCCCCAGAGAATATGTCTGCCAATACCGGGAAAGCCATTATAACTTTCTATCCCGTTGGCTGGAACACGAAGGCATGTATTACTTCTTCGAACACGAAGAGGCGGGTTCCAAGCTGATTATTACCGACACCAAGCTGGCCCACCAGGAAGCGTCTTCGCCGAATTTGCGTTATCTGCCGCCCACAGGCATGGAATCAGCTTACAAGGACGATGTTCTATCTTCTTTTACTTGCCGCCGAACCGTTGTTCCCAGCTCCATCCAGATAAAAGACTATAATTATCGCAAACCGGACACCGAAATATTGGGTCAGGCCGAACTTGACCATAAAAATCCGGGAAAAGTTTATCTATATGGGGAACATGTCGCCACATCACCGGAAAGCAAGGCTCTAGCCAAAATTAGGGCCGAGGAGTTCCAAGCCCGGGAAAAAACTTTTTACGGCACGGGAACTACATCGTTCCTCAAACCTGGATACCATTTCACCCTCGAGCATCATTTCCGTTCTGATTTTAATCAGAAATACTTGGTCACCGGCGCCAAACATATAGGGTCCCAAGCCGCTTACCTGACCGCCGGTCTAAAAAGCGCCTTGAATGAATCAGAAACACAACTTCATTACAATATGGAATTTACGGCCATTGGCGCGACAATCCAGTATCGGCCTGAACGAACAACGGAAAAATCACGCTTTTATGGCGTGATGAACGCCAAAATCGATGCCTCCGGCTCCGCCGATTTCGCCGAATTAGACGAACACGGCCGTTACAAGGTCATTCTGCCCTTTGATATCAGCGGTCGAAGCGGCGGCAAAGCTTCAAAATTCATGCGCATGATGCAACCTTATGCCGGTGTGGACCATGGCATGCATTTTCCTTTACATAAGGACACGGAAGTACTTTTGACCTTCATCGATGGCGATCCGGACCGACCGGTCATCTCCGGAGCCGTTCCTAACACCACCAAACCCAGCGTGGTCAAGGATAAGAACCAGACCCAAGCGATAATTCAAACCGGTGGCCAGAACACCTTATTGTTCGAGGATAAAAAAGACTCCGAGCACATTATTCTGAAAACACCCGTCGAGGGCACTTATATGCGGGTGGGGGCCAAGCACGAAGAGGAGGAAGGCCACGAAGAAGGCGGCTGCGTCATCTATAGCAAAGGTAAATATCTCTCCGAAATCGGCTCGGAATATGAAGTCAAAGTCATCGGCAACAAACTCGAAGTCACCGCCGGCGCTACTGAAGATGTCAAGGGCGGAGCGGTTACGGAAATAACGGTCGGGGCTTACAGCGAAATCATCGCCGGCCAGTTTATAGACGTTATCTTAGGGCTGACCACGGAAATAAAAGCCGGACGGACCGTGGAAATCGGCGAATCGGCGCGGATAGGTCTAAGCCAGGAAGAATTGTTGGTCGGCTCGGAAAAAGTGGAAATCAAGGCCGGCGGTCCGTCCGTGGGCGTTAAAAGCGCTATCGCCCAAGCCATTACCCTGGTTTCTAGCATCACGGCCGGATTTGCGTCCGCCAAAATATTAAAAGACGGCTCCAAGATCCCCCAGTTGGCTACCGCCGCCGGTATCGCCGCCATCAACGGCATAGCTACCGCCGCTCTGACTGCCTATTTACTCACGACCAAAAACCCCACAGCCTTTGGTTCCACTCTGGAAATGGACAAATCCGAAACTAAAATCAAATCTCCCAGCATCGAGTTGAACGCCAAAAAAGATATTAGTTTGGATTGCAAAACATTCACGTGCAAGACCAGCGGCAAGTCGACCATGCAAGCTGAAAAAGCAATAGTTATCAAGTCGGCTGAAGAGAATATTGTTGTCAAGGCCGAGAAAAAGCTGTCTCTCTACGGCAAGGAATGCGCGGAAGTCGCCTCCGCCGACTCGGTTAATTTAATAGGGAAAAAAAGCGTTTCCATTACCGGACCTAAAATAGAACTTAACGGCGATACGAGCGTCACTATCACAACCGATAAATTTACCTGGAAACCCAAAACAGCCGGCAAACTAAAGACCGGTCCGCTCGAGATAGACGGCACGACCGGTCAGGTCAAAATCGGGTAAGGGCCAGGATAGGCGGCCAGCATGAAAACCATCAAACCCGATACTGTTTCCATCCTGCCACGAATCATGGAACTGCCCAAGCAGAGCATTTTTATTGCCACTGCCTTGATTGGATTTACTCTGGACAATCCGGCCGTCATCCGGGAAGACGCCGACATCTGGCAGGCCGCCGGTCAAGCCCTGGGCGAAGATCAGGCTCTGGATGCCGGTTACATCAAATCCAAAAGCGAAATCCTGCTTGTGGGTACCTGCCGCGCTTTCCCGGGACAACCGGTCCAGACCGCCAAGGTTCGCCTCTCTTTCGGCAAGATTGATAAAACCCTCACCGTAATGGGAGATCGATATTGGAAAAACTGGCCGAAGAATCCCAAGCCTTCGGAACCATCTCCCTTTGTCTCCATGCCTCTGGATTACACTCACGCCTTTGGCGGCCCGGATTTCCCTCCCAATCCTCTCGGCAAGGGTTTAACTCCGGTCATCAACCAGGAGGGAGCTGAAGTTCATCCTCTACCCAATATTGAAAGTCCCGGGCACCGCATCACCTCTCCAGAAGACCGGCCCGCCCCTGTGGGTTTCGCTCCCCTTGATCCGACCTGGCCGCAAAGATCCAGCCATACCGGAACCTATGACGCCAAATGGCTGAAGGAGGATTGGCCGAATTTCCCTTCCAACATGGACATGTCTTATTTCAATACCGCCCCAGCGGATCAGCGGCTTAATGACTGGCCCTTAGGTAACGAATCTTTCATTCTTGAAGGCGTGCATTCGAAACGACCGGTCATCGAATCCCGCCTCCCGGCGAAAAAACCCAGAATATTTATAACCACCGTCCCGCTCAGTCAGAAGGATTTTTCGGAAATCTCCTTACATATTGACACGGTCTGGTTTTTTCCCGATCAAAATATCGGCGTTATCGCTTTCCGCGGCAGCCTTCCACTCCAGGGCAACGACTCCGAAGAGCTGATCCAAATTTATGCCGCCTTGGAAGACCTGGACGCCCCCGGGTCAGTCCCGGAACATTATCAGGCTTTTCTATCGCAAATATCGCCTCCGCCGACCTCGACCGAACAAGATAATGCGGCCTCACCTCCTGAAGAACCGCTAGAAGAACCTGAAGATGAGACGCTTCTTGAGGAAGAAGCCGCACCGACGCTTTCTCCGGAAGAAAAAGCCGCCTTGCAGGAATTGGAAGACAAGATTAAAGCGGCGGAAAAAAACCTGGCCGACGAGCTGGCCAAGCAAGGCCTTAATTATGAAGAAATAATCAAAGCCCGGCAGGCGGCTTTAGACGCGTCCGCAGTCCCGCCGGAAATATCGATGGAAGAAGCCGAAGCGCTCATGGTCAAGGCCTGTCAAGAGATGGGTATTGATCCGGCTCAATTAGCCAAGGTCCCCCCGCCTCCCGTTGATCAATTCCAGTTCGATCCCACCGCAGTGATCGCTTCGCTGAGCCAAGCCGGACTCCTGAATCCGGAAGTGGAAAATACCATTTGGAACCTGGACCGGAAACTGAAAAGTCTTCCCGAAAAAATTGCCAACTTGGAGAAGGCCGAAAAGGACAAAAAGCGTAAAAAAGAAGCTGCTTCCCTCCCTGCCCTCACCCTGGATAGGGAAACATTCCTGCGCCAATATGCCGAAGGACGGCGTGATTATTCCGGCCAGGATTTATCCGGGATCGATTTATCCGGAACGGAGATCGCCAACATTAATCTAAACGGGGCCATCCTATCCAAAGCCGATTTTACCGGATGCGTCCTCCGGGGCGCGAAAATTAAAAACGCCGATGCCGCTGAATCTTTATGGGATAAAGCCGACCTCCGCGCCGCCGATTTGTCGGGGAGCAATTTTTCCAAAGCCCGCCTCGCGGGAGTCAACGCGGCTGGTTGTGAGGCCGGGCAAACCGATTTTACCGAAGCTGTGCTGAATGACGCGTGTTTCAAGAACGCCGATTTCGAAGAAGCCGTCCTGATCGCCGCGGATATGTCCGGCGCGGAATTAACCCAAGCCAACCTGAAAAACCTAGTCGGTTCCGGGGCTGTTTTCCGCAAGGCTTCCTTTTATAAAGCCTGTCTTGACCAGGCTGATCTATCCGGCGCCATGATGAACGAAGCCAATCTTTCCGAAGTTCAAGCCATCCAAGCGGACTTCAGCGAAGCTGATCTCACCGGGACCAAATTCCTCAAAGCCAACCTGGATGGCGCCAGCCTGGATAAAAGTTTATTATCCGGCGCGGATTTCAGCAAGGCTCACGCGGTCGCCCTATCCCTTCACGGCGCGAACGGGGAAGAAACCAAATTCAGTTTCGCCGATCTGGAAAACTTACGGACAGATTCTTACACTGCCCTGCCCCGCGCCGATTTTTCCCACAGCCGTTTGGAATTGGCTTATTTTGGCGGGTCGAATCTGGCCGAAACCGATTTTAGCCTGGCTTGTCTTGACCAAGCCACTTTTCAAAATTGCCGGTTGCGTCGAGCCAATTTTTATCGCGCTTCAGCCAAAGAGGGCAGATTTATTAAATGCGATCTCACCGAGGCGAAATTAACCAGCCTCAACCTTTTATTCGGCTCTCTGGCCAAATCCAACTGTGTCCGCACCGATTTCCGTGGTTCCAATCTTTTCGGTGTCGATACGCTGAAGACCGTGTTTTCTGAAACCAATATCCTGGGGGCCAATCTTAAAAGGTCCCGCCTCCAAGAGCAGGTAACCAATGACCAGGGATGAGTTGTTCGCAGCCTTAAAAGCGAATCAGGTGATCGAAAATCAGGATCTAACGGGTTTGGATTTGAGTGGCGCCGAAATGGCCGGCGCGGTGATGACCGGCGTCAACCTATCCGGAGCAAACATGACTGGAGCCGATCTGACCGGCGCCGTGATAATCAATTCCAACCTCAATAAAACCGATATGAGTGAAATAAACGCCGAAGCCGCTATTTTGGCCGGATCAAACCTGACCGGCGCCAAAGCCGGCAAAGCCAATTTTTCTCGATCAGACTTACATATGATCCGAGCGGTGGGGGCATTCCTGAAAGAAGCCGATTTCAGCCAAGCCAACCTTGAAGAGGCTGATCTGTCGTCGGCCGATATGACAGAAATCCGCATGTTTAAAGCTGAATTGCGGCAAGCCGATTTAACGGGAACCAAGCTGAAAAAGGCGAATCTAATCAGAACGGACTTTCAAGACGCTGTTTTGAAAGACACCGACCTGCTGGGGACCTTGTTAGTCAAAGCCGATTTTTCCGGGGCCAGGATGTCCGGTCAATCCTTTTCCGGATGCGACCTGACCCTAGCCAGGTTTATTAAAACCGACCTGACCAATGCGGACTTTACCGGCGTTTTGAAAATCGATAAAGCAGATTTCAACGACGCCAACCTCAAAGCCGCCCGCTTTGCCGATTTAAACGGGAGATATATCTCGTTTCGTGGGGCTAAGGCCGAGCAAGCTAATTTCTATCATTGTCGTTTGGAACAAAGTGATTTTTCCAACATCATCGCTTCTCGAGCCACCTTTGAAAAGTTTATTATCCGGCGCGGATTTCAGCAAGGCTCACGCGGTCGCCCTATCCC